>JAEWIK010000050.1 GCA_023387135.1 Actinomycetes bacterium
GGACGACACCGGCTCGACGGCCGCCTCTCCCAGCGCGGCGAGGGCTTCGACGACGCTCATCTGGCCCGCCCGTCCCGACCCCAGCAGGCCCGCGAGCCCGGGGGCGGCGGCGGGCTCGCCGAGCCGCGCGAGCGCGTCCACCGCGGCGTCCACCACCTGCGGGTCGGGGTCGTCGAGCAGGTCGATCAGGACGGGGACCGACGCCGGCTCGCGGAGCTTGGAGAGCACCCGCACCGCCGCACGGCGCCGGGCAGGGTCGGCGTCGACAGCCCCTGCGAGGGCGACCTCGGCGGCGTCGGGCCGCTGGGTGGCAGCCAGGACGAGCGCATCGCGGACGGCGGGATCGCTCTCCGACGTCATGGTGTCCAGCAACTCCGACGCCGGGGCCGAGGTGGGGGCCAGCGCGGCCCGCAGCCTCACCCCCGGGTCCGGGTGGGCGAGCCGCGAACCGAGCGCGATGGCGTCGAGCACGTCGTCCCAGCGGCGTTCGGCGGTCGCCACGAGGCCGCGCAGGCGCTGGGCGAGCTTCTGCTCGTCGGCGATCCGCAGCTCGAGCGCCTCCAGGTGCGAACGGAGCGTCGCCGTCGCCTCGAGGTCGGGATCGTCGAGGGCGTCGGCGATCTCCTGCAGGCTCAGCCCGAGCGCCTTGAGGTTCTGGATCTGCAACAGCCGCAGCAGGTCGGCCTCGTCGTACAGCCTGTAATCACCCCAACTGCGCGCCGACGGCACCAGCAGGCCGAGTTCGTCGTAGTGCCGCAACGTACGGGTCGTCAGGCCCGTGCGGTCGGCGACCTCCCCGATGCGCCACGTCCTGCCCATGCCGCCACCCTAATCGCCCGTCGCTCGCGGACGACAGGCGACGAACTGCCGAGGCCGGGCCGCCCTCAGGCGGCGTCGTCCTCGGTGATCGCCGCCGCGAATTGCGCCTGGTAGAGGTCGTAGTAGTGGCCGTGCGCGGCGAGCAGGCCGTCGTGGGTGCCCTGCTCGACGATGGCGCCGTCCTCCATGACGAGGATCACGTCGGCGTCGCGGATGGTCGAGAGCCGGTGGGCGATCACGAAGCTCGTCCTGTCGGCGCGCAGTTCGCGCATCGCACGCTGCACCAGCAACTCGGTGCGGGTGTCGACCGACGAGGTGGCCTCGTCGAGGATGAGCAGCGACGGCTCCGACAGGAACGCCCTGGCGATGGTGATCAGCTGCTTCTCGCCCGCCGACAGGTTCGACGCCTCCTCGTTGATCACAGTGTCGTAGCCGTCGGGCAACGAGTGGACGAACCTGTCGACGTAGGCGGCCTTGGCGGCGGCGATGATCTCCGCCTCCGTGGCGCCCTCGCGGCCGTAGGCGATGTTGTCCCTGATGGTGCCGCTGAACAGCCAGGTGGCCTGCAGCACCATCCCGATGGACTCGCGCAGCGTCCGCCTCGGCACCGTCGAGATGTCCACGCCGTCGAGCGTGATCCTGCCGCCCTGCAGGTCGTAGAACCTCAGGACGAGGTTGACCAGCGTGGTCTTGCCGGCACCCGTCGGTCCGACGATGGCGACCGTCGACCCGGGCTCTGCCACCAGCGACAGGTCCTCGATCAGCGGCTTGGCGGGGTCATAAGCGAAGTGGACGTGCTCGAACTCGACCCTGCCGCGGGTGACCTCCAGCGTCCCGGCGGAGTCGGCGGGCTCCTCCTCGGCGTCCAGCACCTCGAAGACGCGCTCGGCGGACGCGACGCCCGACTGCAGCAGGTTGGCCATGGAGGCCAACTGGGTGATCGGCTGGGTGAACATGCGCGAGTACTGGATGAACGCCTGGACGGCGCCCAGGCCGAGCGTGCCGGAGGCTACCTGCAGGCCGCCGACGACGGCGATGACGACGTAGTTGAGGTTCCCGACGAAGAACATCACCGGCATGATGATCCCGGAGATGAACTGCGCACCGAAGGACGCCTCGAAGAGCTCGGCGTTCTTCGCCTTGAAGGTGTCGAGGGTCTCGCGCTGGCGACCGAACACCTTGACCAGGTCGTGACCGGTGTAGGTCTCCTCGATCTGGGAGTTGAGCTCGCCGGTCGACTTCCACGTCTTGGCGAACAGCCGCTGCGACCGCTTGCCGATCACCATGGTGAGCCCCATCGCGATGGGGATCGTGATGAGCGCCACCACAGCGAGCAGCGGCGACACGTAGAACATCATCACCAGGACGCCGAGCAGCAGGAAGACGTTCGACAGCACCTGCGCGAGCGTCTGCTGCAGCGACTGGGCGACGTTGTCCACGTCGTTGGTCACGCGGCTGAGCAGTTCGCCGCGGGGCTGGCCGTCGAAGTACTTCAGCGGCAGCCTGCTGAGCTTGTCGGAGACCTCCGAGCGGATGCGGTAGACCGAGCGCTGCACGATGCCGTTGATCATGAGGCCCGACACCCACCCGAACAGGCCCGAGACGAGGTAGAGCGCCGCCGCGAGCAGCAGCACCTCGCCGACGGCGGCGAAGTCGATGCCGGTGCCCTCGATGACGTGCCCGGTGAAGATGATGTCGGTGGCCCGGCCGAGGATCACAGGGCCGACGGCGCTCGACAGCGTGCTGAAGATCACCAGCAGCACGACGACGCCCACCTTGGGCAGCTCCGGCCGCAGGTGTCCCAGCAGGCGTCGCAGGGACGGGCCGAAGTCGATCGCCTTCTCGCCGGTGCCGCCGCCGCCCATCGGACCGTGCCCACCGCCGCGCGGCGGGCCGAACTGCGGACGGGCGTTGGCGCGCGCGGGACGGCGGACTCCCTTGCGGGGTTCGTCGGCGGGCCCTGTCGTCGCGCCGGCGTCGCCAGGGTCCAGGACGCCGCCGTCGACCTCTCCCTGCTCGGGCAGTTCCGTGACGCCGTCCGCGGTGGGGATCATGCCCTCGACGGGGTTCGCCACGAGGGCGGCGGCGTCGGACTCCGCGGCAGGGACGGGTGCCTTGTCCTCGACGGGTTCGGCGGTGTCGCGGCTCATGCTGCCACCTCCGATGCCTTGAACTGGCTCTCCACGATCTCGGCGTACGTGGGACAGGTGTCGAGCAACTCGTCGTGGGTGCCGAGGCCCACGATGCGGCCCTCGTCGAGCACGACGATCTGGTGTGCGTTGCGGATCGTCGACACGCGCTGGGCCACCACGATGACTGCCGCCTCGGCGGTGACCGGGGCGAGCGCGGCCCGCAGGGCAGCGTCGGTGGCCACGTCGAGCGCGGAGAACGAGTCGTCGAAGATGTAGATCTCGGGTCTCTTCACCAGCGCCCGCGCTATCGAGAGTCGTTGTCGCTGGCCGCCCGAGACGTTGGTGCCGCCCTGGGAGATCGGCGAGTCGAGCCCTTCCGGCATGGCCTTGACGAAGTCCTTCGCCTGCGCGATCTCCAGCGCGTGCCACAGCTCGTCCTCGGTGGCGTCGGGCTTGCCGAGGCGCAGGTTGGAGGCGACGGTCCCGCTGAACAGGTACGGCTTCTGCGGCACCAGGCCGATCTGGCTCCACAGCAGGTCGGGGTCGAGCTCGCGGACGTCGACACCGTCGACCCTGATGGCGCCCGACGTGGTGTCGAACAACCGGGGGACGAGGTTCACCAGGGTCGACTTGCCGGCGCCCGTCGACCCGATGATCGCCGTCGTCCGGCCGGGGCTGACGGTGAAGTCGATCCCCGTGAGCACCGGGTGCTCGGCGCCCGGGTAGGCGAACGTCACGTCGTCGAACACGACCTCGCCGTGACGGGTCACGGCCATGACGGGCGCTGTGGGCGGCACGACGGTCGACTCGGTGTCGAGCACCTCGTTGATGCGTCCGGCGGCCACCTGCGCGCGGGGCGCGATCATGAGCATCATCGTCGCCATCAGCACGCTGAAGAGGATCTGCATGAGGTAGGCGAGGTAGGCGGTGAGCTGCCCGACCTGGAGATGGCCGTCGGCCACGCGCTGCGCGCCGAACCACAGCACGGCGATCTGCGACAGGTTCATGATGAACATGACCGCCGGGAACATGGTCATCATGTAGCGGCCCGCCTGCGTCGCAGTGTCGGCGAGGTCGTGGTTGGCCTTGTCGAAGCGGGCGGCCTCGGTCGGCTCCCTGACGAAGGCGCGGATGACCCGCAGGCCGGCGATCTGCTCGCGCAGCACCCGGTTGAGGGCGTCCACACGGGCCTGCATGATCTTGAACATCGGCGTCATCTTGTGGATGAGGATCCCGATCAGGATGCCGAGCAGGATGACCGCGACGAGGATGATCCAGGACAGCCCGACGTCCTCGCGCAGCGCCATGAACACGCCGCCGATGGCGGTGAGCGGCGCCGACACGAACATCAGGGCCGTCATCTGGACGAGCATCTGGACCTGCTGCACGTCGTTGGTGTTGCGGGTGATGAGGCTGGGAGCGCCGAACTTGCTGACCTCACGCGAGGAGAAGGTGAGCGCCTGGGAGAAGATCGCGTCCCTGACGTCGCGTCCGAAACTCATGGAGGTGCGGGAGCCGAACCAGGCGGCTCCCACCTGGCCGGCGATCTGGGCGAGCGTGACGGCGAGCATGACGCCGCCCAGCTGCCAGATCACCATGGTGTTGCCGGTCGCGACACCGTCATCGATGATCGAGGCGTTCAGCGACGGGAGGAACAGCGAGGCCACCGACTGGCCGAGCTGCAGCACGATGACCGCCACCAGGAACCAGGAGTAGGGCTTCAAGAAGCGGGTGAGAAGGCGAATCACGCGGCGGCTCCAGGAGACGGGAACCTCATCGGACAAGGCACTCGCACAAGAGTAGTCACGCTGCCGACAAGAATTCGCACGCTGCCCATCCGCAGCTTTTCCCCCGCCCGGTCGTCCCTGCCCGCCCGGCCGGGGGTGCCGGGCCGGGGCGGTGGCTCGCGTCCGCTCTGGTCGGGCGACGCGACGTCAGATGCTCCCCAGCGTTCCGCCCTCGGCAGTCCGGTCCCGCTCGCGGCGGACGGCGGGCAGGAAGCAGAGCGCGCCCAGCACGCTGAACCCGCCTCCGATGACCATCGCCACCGGGGTGGAGAGGCTGTCGGCAGTCCAGCCGAGCAGGGGAGAGGCCACCGCGAAGGCGAGGAACGACATCATCGAGGCCATCGACAGCACCGTCGTCCGGTTGTCGGCCGCCGCCTCCCGGTGGAGCAGCGCGCTGTAGACGGGACCGCCGGCGCCGTGCAGCCCGTAGGTGGCGAGGTAGGCGGCGATCAGCGCCGCGGGCCCGGCGACGAGCCCCATCCACACCGCGCCGAGCCCATTGAGGACGCGGGCGAGCAGCGCCGTCCGCGCGACCCCGAGCCTGCCCGAGACCAGGCCCGCCAGGCCGGCCCCGAGCGAGAACACCGCCCAGCCCGCCGAGGCGACGGGCCCCATGAGGGCGCCGGCCTGCGCAGGGCTCCCGACGAGTTCTTCGAGGCGGATCGGGGTGAACGACTCGAAGACCACCATCGCCGCCGCCCAGAACGTCTCGACCAGCAGCAGCAGTCGCAGCACGCGGTTGTGCCGGGCGAGCGTCAGGCCGGTCGCGATGATCGCCGGTGCCCGGCGGGCGGCGGCCAGCGCGGCCCGGAAGCGACGCCGTGCGGGGCTCGGCAGGCCTTCGGCCGGGGCGTCGGGGCCTGTCGTCGCGGGTGACGTCCTGCCCGGCTCGACGAGCAGGAACGCGACCATCGCGAGATGGACCGCCGCGAGCGCCGCGTAGCAGACATAAGGCAGCGTCAGCGCCGACCACGCCGTCACCGGGTGCCACCACACGAGCCCGCCCGAGACCAGCGCGCCGGCCGCGATCGCCGCGCCCAGGACGGTGCCCTGCCGCGACAGCGTCCTGGCGACGTCGGCGCCGGGGCTGTTGACGTGGACCGCGTCGACGAACCAGGCCTCCAGCGGGCCGGAGTCCAGCGCGCGGAAGACGCCCATGGTGGCGGCCGCGATGGCGAACGCCCAGAAGGAACCGGCGACGCAGTAGAGCACCGCCGCGACCACCTGCAGGGCCGCCGCGAGGACGAGGACGGGGCGGCGTCCCACGGCGTCGGCTGTGCTGGCGGTGGGGAGTTCGAGAGCGAACACCACGATCCCCGCGACGGACGCGAGGGTGAGCGTCTCGGTGACGCTGAGCCCGCGCTCCAGCGGCAGCAGCGTGGTGAGCGGCACCACGAGGCCGACGGGGAACCACCGCGTGAAGGTCAGCAGCAGGAAGACCCGCCGCGCCGCGGCGGTGCTGAGCGGCTGCATCAGGCTTCCGCCTCGGGCGGGTCGTCGGCGTCCAGCGGGAAGTCGATCCAGTAGAGGTGGACGCGGCGGGCGGCAGGGTCGCCGTCGCCGGCGTGCCTGTACTTCGTCAGGACGGCGTCGAGGTCGGCCAGCATGTCGCGGGCCTGGTCGGTGGTCACGTTCACCCAGCCGTCGTTCATCCCGCTCACCGAGCGCCAGCCGGCCGGCCAGCTCTCGGAGACGTCGAGCCAGTGCGCGTACTCGAGGTCGAGCGTCCTGTGGTACTCGCGCACCAGCCAGCTCAGCGAGGTCTGCGCGTCCTCGTCGCCGGTGAAGGCGGCGTTGTCCCAGCTGTGGCTGTCGGTGGCGGCCCGCCAGATGCGCTCCTTGCCGCGTCCCTCGCCGGTGTCGGTGACCAGGCCCACCTCCTCGAGCTTGCGCAGGTGGTAGCTGGTGGCCCCGGTGTTCGTCGACAGCCTGGCAGCCAGCGCGGTGGCGGACGCCGGCCCTTCCCGACGCAGGGTCGAGAGCAGGCGCGAGCGCAGCGGAGACGCGAGGATCTTGACCGCCGTCGCGTCCAGTTCGAACTGCGAGTAGCCGGTGTCCTGCCTGGTGGTGCCTTCGTCCATGCGTCCACAATAGGTGTGCATAATCTCTTTGCACAAGATCTGTGTACGCACCGGAATCGTCAGACCGATACCCTAGGCCGGTGACAGAGAGCCCGATCCCGACCGAGTTGGCCCAGCACGAGCTGTCAGAGCAGCAACGGGTGCGCCTGGAGAAGCGGCAGCGCCTGCTGGCGTCCGGCGTCCCCGCCTACGCCATCTCGGTCCCGAGGACCCACACCGCGGCGTCAGTCCACGAGCGGTGGGGTGGCCTGGCCGCAGGCGAGGAGACCGCGGACGTCGTCTCGGTCTCGGGCCGCGTCGTCTTCATCCGCAACACCGGCAAGCTCTGCTTCGCCACCCTCCAGGACGGCTTCACGCTCGCCGACTCCGGCACCCGGCTGCAGGTCATGCTCTCGCTCGCCGAGGTCGGCGAGGAGTCGCTGGCGGCGTGGAAGGCCGACGTCGACCTGGGCGACTTCGTGAGCGTGACAGGACGGGTGATCTCGTCCAAGCGTGGCGAGCTGTCGGTGCTCGCCGGGGAATGGCGGTTGGCGTCCAAGGCGCTGCGTCCGCTGCCCACCCTGCACAAGGAACTCAGCGAGGAGACCCGCGTCCGGCAGCGCTATTCCGACCTCGTCGCCCGCGACGAGGCCCGCGACATGGTGCGCGCCCGCGCGCTCGTCACGCGCGCCGTCCGCGAAGGGCTGCACGCCGAGGGCTACATCGAGATCGAGACCCCCGTCCTGCAGCTCATCCACGGCGGCGCTGCCGCCCGTCCGTTCAAGACCCACCTCAACGCCTTCGACATCCCGATGACGCTGCGGATCGCGCTCGAGCTGTACCTCAAGCGGGCGATGGTGGGCGGCGCCGACAGGGTGTACGAGATCGGCAGGATCTTCCGCAACGAGGGCATCGACTCGTCCCACTCGGCGGAGTTCACGATGCTGGAGGCCTACCAGTCGTGGGGCGACCAGTTCACCATCGCCGAGATGACCAAGCGCCTCGTGCAGTCGGCGGCCGACGCCCTCGGCTCGCGCCAGCTCGAAACGCCCCGCGGGATCGTCGACCTCGACGGCGAGTGGGCCTGGAAGCCGGTGTATCCCACCTTGTCGGAGGCGGTGGGCCAGGAACTCACCCCGCGGACCGACGCGGACGTGCTGCGCGCGATCGCGCAGCGGCACGGGATCGCCTTCGATCCGGCCTGGGGTTCGCAGAAGCTCGCCATGGAACTGTTCGGAGAGATCGTCGAACCCACGCTGCTGCAGCCGACCTTCGTCTGCGACTACCCGGCGATCGCGCAGCCGCTGGCCAGGCAGCACCGCGACGATCCCGACCTCGTCGAGGCGTGGGACCTCATCATCGACGGCGTGGAGCGCGCGACAGGGTTCTCCGAACTGATCGACCCCGTCATCCAGCGCGAGCGGCTCGTCGCCCAGTCGCTGAAGGCGGCCGCCGGCGACCCGGAGGCCATGCAGCTCGACGAGGACTTCCTGCAGGCGCTCGAACTCGGGGCGCCGCCGATGGGCGGCATGGGCATGGGGATGGATCGCCTCATGATGCTGCTCACAGGCACGGGGATCCGGGAGACGATCCTGTTCCCGCTGCTGCGCCCGCACAGCTAGCCCGCGCCGCGAGGAAGACGCCCGATCTCCGGGCGCCTGTCACTGCTTCCCGGTGGCTACTTCCAGAGCGTGGAGAGGGCGAAAGCGCCCGCCATGCAGCCCATGCCGATGACGATGTTCCAGCCCCCGATGGCCGACATCAGCGGGACGTCGATGCCCGTCGAGGCGGTGATGTAGTAGACGACGAGCCAGGCGACGCCAATCAGGCCGAGCGCGATGAAGGCGGGGGCCACCCACTGGCGGCTACCGGGCGACGCGACGTGGCGCTTCTCGTCGGCGCGCGACTCGGCGACCTTGTCCTTGGTTGCCTGCCTCTTCTTGTCGGCGGCGGCCTTGCGAACCTTCGACTCGGGCACCTGAACTCCTCGCACTGCGCAATCTGACCCGCCAAGGATACCCGAGACGACGCGCGCCACGGCACGTTCCCCGGCGCCCGCCGGGCGGTCCTCGTGACGGGGTGGACGGTGGCGCCGGGCATAGGCTGGCGGCCATGGTGCGCATGCTGACGCTGGGCAGGGCCCGCATCAGGCGCGCCCTCAGGTGGGGCAGGCAGCGCACCACCGCGGCGAAGGCCGCCACCTTCGTGACCTGCCTGGCGGCGGGCCTGATGCTCACGACGGGCGCGCTGGCGTCGAAGGGCGCCGACCTGCGTCCCAACCAGACGACCGACCTCATCGACCTCGTGCGCGAGGAGTCGCGGCACAACGCCGACCTCGCCGCCCAAGTGGCGGAACTGCGCGCCAGGGTCGACGAACTCGCCCAGGGCACCTCCAGCAACACCCCCGGCGGCGACGACGGGCTCGACGGGCTGTCCCGCGCGGCGGCGCTCGAGGCTGTGAAGGGCCCGGCCGTCACCGTCACGCTCACCGACGCGCCGCTCACCGTGAAGCCCGCCGGCGTGGCCGACGAGTTGCTCATCGTCCACCAGCAGGACATCCAGGCCGTCGCCAACGCGCTGTGGGCCGGCGGCGCCGAGGCGATGACGATCCAGGGACAACGGGTCACGGCGCTGACGGGCATCAAGTGCGTCGGCAACACCGTCGTGCTGCACGGCGTCCCGTACGCGCCGCCGTACGTCATCACCGCCATCGGCGACCCGGACAAGCTCGAGGCCTCGCTCGCCGCGTCGGAGTACCTGATGACCTACCAGGAGTACGTGACCGCCTACCGGCTGGGCTACTCCCAGGAGCGCCACGACGAGGCGACGCTGCCGGGCTTCAAGGGCAGCGTCGAGCTCACCCGCGCCCGTCCCGAGCGCTGAACCGCCTGACCCCCACGTCCTGCGGACCCCGGACCTCACCGGTTCCCCCGTCGGGGAGAATGGGCGCCATGGCCCGGATCCTCGTCGTCGACAACTACGACTCCTTCGTCTACAACCTGGTCCAGTACCTGGCGCAGATAGGGGCCGAGGTCGAGATCTGGCGCAACGACGACGAGCGTTTCTCCGACGAGCACTGGTCGGAGGGGTTCGACGGCGTCCTCATCTCGCCGGGGCCCGGGACGCCCGAGCAGGCAGGCGTCTGCGTGGAGCTCATCCGCACCCATCGTCCGGAGCTCCCGGTGTTCGGCGTCTGCCTCGGCCTGCAGTCGATGGCTGTCGCGTACGGCGGCACGGTGAACCGGGCTCCCGAACTGCTGCACGGCAAGACCTCGGCGGTCCACCATGACGGACGCGGCGTGTTCGCCGGCCTGCCCGACCCCATCACCGCGACCCGCTACCACTCCCTGGCGCTCGACCCCGAGACGGTGCCCGACGTGCTGGACGTGACCGCCCGGACCGACTCGGGGGTGATCATGGGCCTCAGGCATCGCAGCCTGCCGGTGGAGAGCGTGCAGTTCCACCCCGAATCGGTGCTCACCGAAGGCGGGTACCAGATGCTCGCCAACTGGTTGGCGGTGTGCGGCGATGCCGACGCTCCCCGCAGGGCGGCGGGCCTCAGCCCGCTGGTCGCCAAGCAGTCCTGAGGACCGGGACCGCCGTCGTCGCTCTCGCTAGCCGCCCTCGCCGGGGGTCGCCGGTGGCGTGCTCTCCGGAGGAGGCGGCGTCGTCGGCGGTGGCGTGGTGGGCGGAGGCGTGGTCGGCGGTGGGGGCGGCGCCTTGGCGACAGTCAGCGTGATCTTCTTCGTCCGCTTCACGAGCTCGCCGGGGCCGGGGCTCTGCTTGAAGACCAGCCCCTCGACCTCCGCCGCGGTCTCCTCCGTCTTGAAGGTGATGGAGTTGAAGCCTGCCTGCCGGGCCGCCTTCTCGGCCTCGTCGGGGGTCATCGCCCTGAGGTTGGGGACCGGCGACTCGCCCGTCGCGTAGCCGATGACGATCTCCTGGTTGAGCGGCACCGAGGCACCCTCGACGGGATTGATCGTCGTGACCTCGTTCTCCTTGGCGGTCAACGGCTCGTTGGGGTCGACCTCGGTACGGACGTTGGTGAAGCCCGCCTCCGCGAGCAGCCTGGTCGCGTCCTCGTAGTTCATCCCCTTGATGCCGGACGGGATGGTGGCCTTCTTCGGCCCGACGTTGATGACGACGTTGACAGTCGTGCCGGGCTCGACCTCCTCGCCGGGAAGCGGATCCTGCTTGATGATGCGGCCCACCGACGCGTCGTCCGGGCCCTCCTCCTCTTCGGGGAGGATCTTCAGGCCGAGCCCCTGCAGGGTCTCCGAGGCCTCGGGCAGCTTGCGATCGACGAGGGTCGGGACGGTGACGAGTTGCACCGGCGGCGCGGGCGGGAAGAAGTAGAACCAGGCGCCGATGACGGCGCCGATCACGGCGAGCGCGGCGAGGGTGGCCCACAGCCAGGCGAGGCTCCGGCGCTGCTTCGCGGGTTCGATGGCCCTCGTGGCACCGGTCTGGGTCAGCGTCGATTCGGTGGGCAGGACGGTGGTGGGCACTCCCGCCGCGGCGCTGGCCGGCGGCACCAGGACCGTCGCGGCGGCGGCCGAGACCGGCACCGCGGCGGGCATCCTGGGGGCCCGGGCGGTGACGTCCTGGCCTGCCAGCAGCCTTCCGATGTCGGCGCGCATGGCGGCGGCGGTCTGGTAGCGGTCGGCCGGGTCCTTGGCCAGCGACTTGAGCACGATGGCGTCCATGCCCGGGGTGACCATCGGGTCCAGCGAACTCGGCGGCACGGGTTGTTCGCGGACGTGCTGGTACGCCACGCTCACCGGCGAGTCGCCCTGGAACGGCGGCCGTCCGACGAGCAGTTCGTAGAGCAGGCAGCCTGCCGAGTAGATGTCGGAGCGCGAGTCGACTGTCTCGCCGCGGGCCTGCTCGGGCGACAGGTACTGCGCGGTGCCGATCACCGCCGCGGTCTGCGTCATGGTGGCCGACGTGTCCGCGACGGCCCTGGCGATGCCGAAGTCCATGACCTTCACGACGCCGGCGGAGGTGAGCATCACGTTGGCGGGCTTGATGTCCCGGTGGACGATGCCCGCCTTGTGCGAGTAGTTGAGGGCGTCCAGCACCCCCATGGCGAACTGGAGGGCCTTCTCGGGCTGGATCTGCCGGCCGGTGCGCAGCAGCTCGCGCAGCGTGTGGCCCTCGACGAGCTCCATCACGATGTAGGGGACGTGGACCCCTGTCGACGGGTCAGCCTCTTCGCCGGTGTCGTAGACGGCGACGATGTTGGGGTGGTTGAGCCCTGCCGATGCCTGCGCCTCGCGGCGGAAGCGGGCTTGGAAGGTCGGGTCGCTGGCGAGGTCGAGTCGCAACCGCTTGACCGCAACGTCTCGTTGCAGGCGCGTGTCGCGGGCTCGCCACACCTCGGCCATG
>JAEWIK010000099.1 GCA_023387135.1 Actinomycetes bacterium
GGTGTAGGCCTCACCCGCCTCCTGCAGGGAGTACACCCTGCTCCACCGCTCGGCGAGTTGCCTGGCGCTGCCCGTCACCTTCAGCGCGGAGGACGGGCCGACGTGCCGCACGATGGCGAGCGCGAGCGGCGCCAACGACGTCCGCGTGAAGATCGGCAGACCGTCCGACGTCCAGAAGGCGTAGGTCTCGTCCTTGCCGTCGATGCTCAAGCCCGACGCCGCCGGTGTCGACCCGGTGAACTCCATCATGGCCATGGTGTGCCTGCCGGTCGAGTGCAGGACCGTATCGCCGACCTCGACCCGGGTGCCGGCGAACGGGACGTCCCAGGCCCTGCCGCCCACGTGCGGCCCGCGCTCGAACACGGTCAGGTCGACGTCGCCCCGGAGCAGCGTGTGCAGTCGCCGCGCCGCGGCGGTCCCCGCCGAGCCAGCACCCACTATCGCCACCGCCGGCCGCCGGCCGCCCATCGGTCTTCCTCTCGTCCCTCACAATCTCCGCACCCTGCTTATCAGAAAGCGGCGCGTCCCGGACGGCGGTTCGCGGACGGGAGCCTCAGCCGTACACCAGCAGCCACGCCAGCGGCGTCGGATCGGAGACCTCGCCGGTCGCGTACGAGGCGAGGATCCGCCGCCGCGCGGCCTGCGCCGTGAACCCCGCGAGCGGGGCCTCCGGCCAGTCCTCCGGGCAGGTCTCCAGCAGCCCGATGAGTTGAGCCTGGTCGACAAGGTCGAGCCCCACAGGCTGGCCGGGCAGCCCGGCACCCAGGGAGTTGATGGCGGCCGCCAGCCTGTCGGTGCTCGCCTGCGTGCGCCTGCCGAGCGCCAGGTCGACCTCGAGACCTTCGAGGTCGGGGTCACCGTCCCCCAGCGGCGGCGGTTGGGAGCCGACTCCCAGCGCCGAGGCCGCCAGCCACACGAGGCTGCGGACCCGCGGACGTCCCGGCCCCTCTTCCAGGGCCTCCGAACGCTGCAGCGCCACCCTCGCCATCTCGCGCTCGCCCTCGGCCAGCGCACGTTCGCTGCCGAAGGCCACCGCCAGCGCGCCTGGCTTCTCGCTCCAGTCGAACCTGTCGAGGGAGTCCTCGACGGCGGGCGTCCGCTGCAGCAGACCGGATTCCACGGCACGATGCAGGACGAACGCCGCCGCCCCGTCGAGGCCGTCGTCGGGGCGCTGCGCTTCGGCCACCTCGGCCAGCACGTCGGCGATGGCGGGCGCGACCTCCAGCACCAGGTCTGTCACGCCGCGCCGTCCGTGCACCCCGACCCTGTGCTTGCCGGACGGAGCGGTCAGCCGCACCTGCGACTCGTCCTCGGTGAAGTCGAGGGTGACGGGAGGCTCGCAGTCGAGGCCGAGGTCGGCGAGCGGCGCCGTCCACTCGTCGCCGACGTCGAGGGTGACGGGCTCGTACCAGGACGGCAACAGCGTCGCGGCGGCGATCAACGCGGGCATCACCGTCGCCCGCAGGATCACCACCTGCCTTCCCGCCGGCATCGGCGACGGGGTGATCGCCAGCCGCAGCCGCCCGTCGCCCTGGCGTGCTGCCGGCGAGATCCTGAGTTCCGCCTGCACGGTGTGGAGGACCAGCACCGGGCCGGCGCCGCGGCGCGGCAGGACCACGACGAAACCGTCGGCACCGCTCGGCCACAGCCACGCGGCATGGGTGTCCTCGATCGTCACGTCGAGTTCGAGGGTCGCGTCGGCGGCGTCCTCGGGGACGTCCACCACCCAGCGGAACTGGCAGTGCTCCCCGGCGGTCACCCGCTGGCCGACGTCCGACGCCGCGACCCTGCCCTCGTGCTCGGCCTCCTCGGCATCGGCCAGCACGGGGACGAGCCTGGCGCCCCGCAGCGTGACGCCGACGGCGCCGGGCAGGCCTTCGACGTGCAGCGTGACCGCACCCGCCTCGTCGACCTCCGCCGCACCGCCGGCGAAGCCGAGGGTCACCGACGTGCCTGGCATCGTGGGCACCAGTAGAGCCGCCGGCCCTCGAAATCGGTGGAAGTCACAGGGCGTCCGCACACCAGACAGGGCATACCCGACCTCCGATAGACGTACACCTCTCCACCATGCCTGTCGACGCGAGGCGCTCGTCCGGTCGCCTCCGGACCGTGCTCCTCACGGACAGTGTCGATCCTGCCGTCGCTCACCCCCAGCGGCATGAGGGCGACGAGATCGCGCCACATCGTGTTCCACCGTCGCCTGCTGACCTGCCGTCCGGGGGTCAGCGGATGCAGCCTCGCCCTGAACATCACCTCGCACCGGTAGATGTTCCCGACCCCGGCGGCGACCCGCTGGTCGACCAGGAGGGACGCGATCGCCCTGTCGGACTTCGTCACCCGCGCCCAGCCGCGCTCCGGCTCGGCGTCCTCCCGCAGCGGGTCGGGGCCGAGGGTCGCCATGAGGGCGTCCCGCTCGCCGGTGGTGATCAGCGCGCAGGTCTGCGGGCCGCGCAGTTCGGCGACGTGCAGCCCGTCCTCGATCCGGAGGCGCAACGTGTCGGGGTTCGTGAGCGGCAGGTCGCCGGCCACCCTCAGCTTGCCGATCAGGCCGAGGTGGATGTGGACGACCTCGGGCTCCCCCGCGAAGCCGAGGAACAGGTTTTTGCCGTAGGCCTCCGCCCCGGCGAACACCCTGCCGTCGAGTCGCGCGGCGGCGTCGCCGAAGCGTCCCTGCGGGCTGCTGACCCTGACGGCGTGCCCGGCGAACGCGTCGACGAGCTCGCCTGCGAGCCTGTGCGTGACGTGGCCTTCCGGCATGCTGAGCCTCTCTCGGTCGGGGCTCTCGGAGTGTAGTCAACCGTCCCGACGCTCCCCCGACCGACTGCTCCGCGGTACCACGGCGGGCGCCCCTCCCGGCGGACGGTTGAGTGCGTCGCCGTCGTACGGGTACCCTCAGCACGACTTTGAGGCCGATGCCCACCCAAGGAATGCAATGTACGCAGCCAACATCACGCGCGCCGAAGCTACGCGACGCTCCGATCAACTCCGGACGAACAGCTACGACGTGCTCGTCGACCTGTCGGGCAGAGTCGCCGACGACCAGGACACGGGTGATGGCAGCACCTTCGTCTCCAGTTCGAGGATCGGTTTCACCTCCGGCGGTGGCGGATCGCACGTCAACCTGATCGCCGACCGCCTGCTGGGCGCCAGCCTCGACGGCGTCCCGCTGGACGAGGACGCCTTCGCCGACCACAGGCTCTCGTTCTCCACCAGCCCGGGTGAGCACGTCCTCGAGGTCTCGGCGGTGTTCAGGTACAGCCGCACCGGCGAGGGCCTGCACAGGTTCGTCGACCCGGTGGACGGCAGGGTCTACCTCTACACCCAGCTCGAGACCGCGGACGCCCGCCGGGTCTACGCCTGCTTCGAGCAGCCGGACCTCAAGGCCACCTTCCAGTTGACCGTCATAGCGCCCGAGCAGTGGACGGTGCTGTCCAACTCCCCCGCCGTCACCCCGACACCGGAGGGCGACGGGCTGGCGAGGTTCGCCTTCGCCCCCACGCCGCCGATCTCGACCTACATCACCGCCCTGATCGCGGGCGAGTTCCACACCGTCACCGACTCCTACCAGGGCACCGCCGCGGAGATCCCGCTCTCGCTGTCGTGCAGGCAGTCCCTGGTCGACTACCTCGACGCCGACAGGCTGTTCGCCACGACGAAGGCGGGCTTTGCCGTCTTCGAGGAGCAGTTCGGCTTCCCGTACCCGTTCGCCGACTACGCCCAGGTGTTCGTCCCCGAGTTCAACGCGGGTGCCATGGAGAACGCCGGGTGCGTGACGATCCGGGACGAGTACCTGTTCCGCTCCCGCACCACGAACGCCGCCTACGAGGCGCGCGACAACACGATCCTCCACGAGCTCGCCCACATGTGGTTCGGCGACCTCGTCACCATGAGGTGGTGGGACGACCTGTGGCTGAACGAGTCGTTCGCCGAATGGGCTTCCCACTTCGCCCAGGCCAAGCGCAGGGAGCGCGGCGACAGCGGCGACGATCCGTGGGCGACCTTCGCCAACAGCCGCAAGACGTGGGCGTACCGGCAGGACCAGCTCCCGTCCACCCACCCGATCGCCGCCGACATGGTCGACCTGGAGGCAGTCGAGCTCAACTTCGACGGCATCACCTACGCCAAGGGCGCGTCGGCGCTGCGCCAGCTCGTCGCCTTCGTGGGCGAGAACGAGTTCCTCGCAGGCGTCCGCACCTACTTCGCCAGGCACGCCTGGGGCAACACCCAGTTGGAGGACCTGCTCGCGGCGCTCACCGAGTCGTCAGGACGCGACCTGTCGCACTTCGCCTCGGAGTGGTTGCAGACCAGCGGCGTGAACACGCTCCGCGCCGAGTTCACGGTGGACGAGACAGGGCACTTCACCCACTTCGCGATCAGGCAGTCGGCGACCGAGGGGTGGCCCACCCTGCGTCGCCACCGGCTCGCCGTCGGCCTCTACTCGCTGGTGGACGGACGCCTGCAGCGCACCGACAGGGTCGAGACCGACATCGCCGGTGAGCTCACCGAGCTGCCGGAGCTCGTCGGCAAGCGCCAGCCCGACCTCGTCCTGCTGAACGACGACGACCTCACCTACGCCAAGATCAGGTTCGACGGACGTTCGCTGGCGACCCTGGTGGCCCACATGTCGAGCCTCGACTCGGCGTTGAGCAGGGCACTCGTGTGGGGAGCCACCTGGGACATGTGCAGGGACGCCGAGCTCAGCGCCGCGGGTTTCACCGACCTCGCCCTGGGCGGCGTCGCCGTCGAGACCGACCTGACCGCCGTCGGCGCCGTCCTCAACCAGGTGCGCACGGCCATCGACTACTACACCCCGCAGGCCGACAGGGACGCCCTCAACCAGCACTTCTCCCACGGCCTGGCACGCCTGCTCAAGGAGTCGGCTCCAGGGTCCGACCACCAGCTCGCCTTCGCCCGTGCGTTGATCCTCTCCGCCGAATCGGACGCCGCCCTCGACGTGCTGCGCGCCTGGCTGGACGGCGAGGAGGCCCCCGAAGGGCTGGCCGTCGACACCGACCTGCGCTGGCAGATCGTCACCCAGCTCGCCCGGCGGGGTGCCGCGGGCGAGGCGGAGATCGCGGCGGAAGCCGCGCGGGACGCCACCGCCGCGGGAGCCGAGAAGGCCGCCGGGGCGCGCGCCGCCCAGGCGACGCCGGAGGCCAAGGACACCGCGTGGGCGCTGGCCACCGCCGACCCGGACGTCCCGAACGAGACCCACTTCCAGGTGTGCTCGCAGTTCTGGCAGATCGGCCAGTCGGACGTCACCGCCCGGTTCGTCGACAGCTACCTGGAGGTGGCGAAGGCCATCTCGGACGGCGTCGACGGCTGGTCGGAGCGCAGCTCTGCCATCAGGCAGCACGTGCTCGGGCTGCTGTTCCCCCGTCCGCTCGCGGATCGGGAACTGCTCGCCCGGCTGGACGCGTGGATGGACGCCAGCGACCTCAGCGATTCGGTGCGCAGGCAGATCAGCGAACGCAGGGACGACGCCGAGCGCGCGCTGCGCTGCCAGGACGCCGCCGCGCGGTAGGCGCGGGCCCCGGTCAGGCCGCCCGCGGCGTCACTCCTGGCTCTTGCGGTACCAGCTCGGGCCCATGACGAGCGCGGTGAAGACGGCGGTGATCGCCAGCGGGATCAGCAGCGTGAGGAACAGGAAGTCCACGACCGACGGTTCCTGGGTCACGGGCCAGGACGGCAGGGTCTCCAGCAGGTTCAGGCCGAGTGCGAACATGCACTCAGGCTAATCGACGCCTCGCGTGCCACGGCTCGTCGGAGGTCGGCAAGATTGCCGCTCGTGGGCAGCGCGAGCCCGGCGGCGGCACGTCGGATAGGCTGGCGATTCGAGGCCAACCCGCCCCGAGCGGCGCGGCCGAGAACCCGAGGAGCCGCGTGAGTGTGACTGCCGACAGCCCCGATTCCAGTCGAGTGATCATCGACGCCGCCGAACTCTCGAGGTCCCTCACCAGGATGGCCCACGAGTTGCTGGAGGCGAACCGCGGGGCCCAGAACCTGATCCTGCTCGGCATCCCCACCAGGGGTGCTCCCCTGGCCGGACGCCTGGCGGGGCTCATCGAGAAGATCGAGGGCCGTCCCGTCAGGCTGGGCATCCTCGACATCACGATGTACCGCGACGACCTCCGCCGCCATCCGACCCGTCCCGTCGGGCGCACGAGCATCCCCGGCACCATCGACGACGCCGTGGTGGTGCTGGTGGACGACGTCCTGTTCTCGGGACGCACCATCGCGGCGGCCTTCGACGCGCTGCGCGACCTGGGGCGGCCCCGCGCGGTGAGACTGGCGGTGCTGGTCGATCGCGGCCACCGCGAGCTGCCGATCGCCGCCGACAGCATCGGCAGGGTGGTCCAGACCGCCGC
>JAEWIK010000124.1 GCA_023387135.1 Actinomycetes bacterium
TGGACCGCCACCCCCGCGAGCTCGACTGGCTGACCGCGGCCGGCATCCTGGTCGAGGACTGCGCGCCCCTCGGCGATCACCGGCTCAGGTCGCGGGAGGGACAGGTCCCCGCGCTCGTCCTGCGGCCGTGGACGCGGACCATCGACGGCCTGTGGACCCGGACCTCCTACTCGGGCCTCACCGCCGCCGTCCACGCCCGCCCCGTGGTGCTCGCCGCCGAGAGCGTGGTGGAGGACGAACCTTCCGACGAGGCGGTGGCGGCTGCCGAGGTCGGCGGGCCACAGTCCCCCATGGCGGCGCTCCCCGGCGGCACCGGGTTCGGCAGCCTCGTCCACGAAGTGCTGGAACACCTCGACTGGCACGCCTCCGACGAGGCAGAGCTGCGAGCCCGTCTCGCCGTGGCGGTCGGCGACGCCCTCGACAGGTACCCGGTGACGGGCGTCGAACCGTCCGCGCTGGTCGAGGGCATCCTGCCGAGCCTGCTGACCCCGTTGGGCCCGCTCACCGACGGCAGGTCGCTGAGCGAGATCCCCATCAGGGATCGGCTGAGCGAACTCGACTTCGAGTTCCCGCTCGGCGGGCCCGGCTCGACCACCACGTTGTCGGAGGTGGGAAGGCTGCTGCGGCGATGGATCCCCGCCGACCACCCGCTCGCGGGCTACCCCGACGAACTCGCGCAGCCGGCCCTCTCGGGCGAGGCACTCCGCGGCTTCCTCACCGGCAGCATCGACTCGGTGCTGCGGCTGCACGGCAGGCAGGGGCCGCGGTTCGTGGTGATCGACTACAAGACCAACAGGCTCTCGCCCACCGACGACCTCCGGCTCGCTCACTTCGGCACGCCTGCCATGGCCGCGGAGATGATCCGCTCGCACTACCCGCTGCAGGCGATCCTCTACTGCGTGGCGCTGCATCGCTTCCTGGCGGGCCGGCTGCCGGGCTATGAACCGTCGGTGCACCTGGGAGGTGTCGGCTACCTGTTCGTCAGGGGCATGGCCGGACGGGACGCGCACGCCTTGAGCGACCCCCTGACAGGGGTGTTCACCTGGTTCCCGCCCGCCGGCCTCGTGGTGCAGCTCTCCGACCTGCTCACCGATCGGAGAGCATCGTGACGACAGTCGACCTCGCCACCAGCCTGCAGCCGGGGCTGCTGCGGGACGTCCACGCCACCGGCCTGCTCCGCTGGGGGGACGTCCACGTGGCCCAGAAGGTCGCCCACCTGTACGGCGAGGCAGACCAGCGCGTGCAGCTCTCGCTCGCCCTGTGCGTCAGTGCGCTCAGGGCGGGCCTGGTCTGCATCGACCAGCGTGCGGTCTCGGCCGACACCTTCCAGTCCGACGAGGAAGCCGTCGTCGTGCCCGCCGAGCTGTGGCCCGACGCCGAGGAGTGGCGGGCGGCGCTGCTCGCGAGCCCCCTGGTGACCCAGGGCGCCGAAGCACCCGGCACCAGGCCGCTGCGGCTGGTGGGCGACCTGCTCTACCTCGAGCGCTACTGGCAGGAGGAGTCGACGGTCGCCGCCGAACTCGTCGCGCGGCGTGGCAGGCAGCCTGCCCACCTCTCGCTGAAGGCTCTCGCGGGCGCGCGCCGCGAGCTGTTCGATCCGTTGGGCGACGCCGACCAGGAGCTCGCCGCCGTGGTGAGCGCGCTGGCGCCGGTGTCGGTGATCGCCGGCGGCCCGGGCACCGGCAAGACCACCACCCTGGCGCAGGTGCTCGCCATGATGGTCCGTTCCTCTCAGACCCCGCCGCTGATCGCGTTGGCTGCCCCGACGGGCAAGGCCGCCGTGCGGATGGACGAGGCCCTGGCCCAGGCGCTGCGGAACCTGCCCGCCGATCTCGCCGGCCAGCTCTCCTCGCTGAGGGCGAGCACGATCCACCGGCTGCTCGGGTGGCTGCCGGAGTCGCGGGTCAGGTTCGTCCACGACAGGGCCAACCCGCTGCCGCACGACGTCGTCGTCATCGACGAGGCGTCGATGGTGTCGGTGACGCTGCTCGCGCGCGTGCTGGCGGCGCTGCGGCCCACCGCCCAACTCGTGCTCATCGGCGATCCCGACCAGCTCGCGCCGGTCGACGCCGGCGCCGTCCTGCGGGACATCGTCGAGGCCGACGCCCCGCCGTCCCCCGGGCTGAAGGACGCGCTCGACTCCCTGGGCCTGCGTGCCTCCGGCCAGGTCGTCCGCCTGCGGCACAACTACAGGTCGGTGAAGTCCATCACCGAGCTCGCCGAGGCCGTCCTCGCCAGAGACTCCGACCGCGCGACCCACCTGGTCACGTCAGGCCTGGAAGGCGTCAGGCTGGTGGCCAACGCCGCCGAGGCGGGGCTGAGGGAGGTGACGGTCGAGCACGGCAGGGCCATGGTGACGGCCGCGCGGGAGGGTCGCGTGCGGGACGCGCTGACGGCGCTCGACGCCCACCGCCTGTTGTGCGCGCACCGGCAGGGCCCGTACGGGGTCGCGTCCTGGTCGAGGCGCGTGGAGGACTGGCTGGCGGAGGCGGTCGACGGGGTCGACTGGACGGCCGACTGGTACCCCGGACGTCCGCTGCTGGTCACCCAGAACGCCCCCGAACTCGGGCTCTTCAACGGCGACACCGGCGTCGTGGTGGCAGACGGGCCGCAGTTGAGGGCGCACTTCGCCCGTGGCGACAGGGTCCACTCGATCTCGCCGTTCCTGCTGGAGAGCGTGCAGACGGTCCACGCGATGACAGTGCACAAGGCCCAAGGCAGCCAGTTCGACGAGGTGACGCTCATCCTGCCGCCACCCGACTCGCCGCTGCTGACGCGCGAGCTGCTGTACACGGCGATCACCCGCGCGAAGTCGCGGGTCACCCTCATCGGCATCGCCGAGTCGCTGCGCCGGGCAGTGCTGGCGCCGACGCGCAACAGCACCGGGCTTCGCGACAGGCTCCAGCAAGCGCCCTAGAGGAGGCCGTCCCGCCACGCCGTGATCATGCGGTGGGCGACCGAAGTGGTCATCGGCAGTCGCACCTCGCCGGCGGCGAGCGCGGCGTCAAGCTCCTGCCGGGAGAACCACGCAGCCTGCTCGATCTCGGTGGTGTCGACAGTCAGGTCGGTGTGGCCGGCCCGCGCCGAGAACGCCACCATGAGCGAGCGCGGGAACGGCCAGGCCTGCGAGCTGACGTAGCTCACCTGCGACAGGTGCAGGCCCACCTCCTCGAAGACCTCCCGGTGAACCGCCTGCTCCAACGACTCCCCCGCCGACACGAAACCCGCGAAGACCGACATCCTGCGCGGCTCCCAGACCGGCTGCCTGCCCAGCAGGATCCTGTCGTCGGCGTCGGTGACAGCGACGATCATCGCCGGGTCGACGCGCGGGTACAGCTCCCGCTGGCAGCCACCGCAGCGCCTCACGACGCCGCCTCGCTCGGGTGTCGTGGCGGTGCCGCACCAGCCACAGAACATCGCGCTCTCGTGCCAGGCGGCGAGCGCGACCGCGGTGAACGCCACCTGCAGGTCGGGAACGTCGAGCTCGTCCATCACCGCGCGCAGGACCACGGAGTCGCCGGGCTCCAGCGCGAGCTCGGCGAAGACGGGAGCGCCCGACACCAGGCCCAACAGGACGTGCGCGTCGCCGAGCCCGCCGGACGGGCTCGTGTAGCGCAGGCCGTCGCCCGACCACGCCACCCTGCCGGTCGCGCTCACGGCCAGCACCCTGGCCAGCGGGTCTGCCCACTGCTCCGCCACCCAGCCGGGATCGCCACGCCTGTCCTCGGCGCGGTCGAGGTGGCTCGGCTCAGCCCACGGGGCTGCTACTGCTTGGCGAGGGGTGGACACGAGGTCAGGCTATCCCGGTGCCGACGCGAGCCAGCTCGGCCTCCAGTTCTGCACGACCCGGGAGCGCGGGCGGACGGCTCACGCTGCCCGAGGCCACCTCGTAGAAGACCGCGTCGACCTCGTCCGGGGGCACTCCCTGCAGTTCGGCCCAGGCGAGCCTGTAGTAGGCGAGCTGCAGCGGGGCTGCCCTGCCCACCCAGCCGGTCTTCCAGTCGACCACCTGGAACCTGTGCCTGCCGGTCGCGGGGAAGACTGCGTCGATTCGTCCCCTGACGAGCCGTCCCGCCAGCGTCATGGTGAAGGGCACCTCGACGGCGACCGGGACGGCGTCGGCGTAGGGGCCGGCGAGGAAGGCGTCGCGCAGGTGCTCGTCGACGGCGGTGAGTTCGGCCTCCAGCTCGTCGCCCAGCGGCGACTGTGCGCTGAACCTGTGTTCGAGCCAGCGGTGGAAGCCGATGCCCGTCCGCTGCTCGGCACCGACGAGCCGCGGCATGGGCCGGGCGAGGTCGGCCGCGAAGCCGGCAGGGTCCGCCAGGAGGCGCCCGATGCCCGTCACCGACAGGTAGTCGGGCATCGGTGGGACGCGGCGCGAGTCCGCCAGCGCCTGGGCGAGCAAGACCTCCCGGCTGCCGCGCCAGGCGGCCACCTGGTCGGCCAGGTCGAGGTCGGTGAGCTCGTGCGCGAGCAACGCCTGCAGGACGACGGGCCCCGCCGGGCCGGCGAGGTGAGCGCGGGCGGCGTTCACGAGAGCGGCAGCCTCCCGCCTGCGCCGCCAGCCCGCCGAGTCGTCGACGACGGGCCACCTGCCCATCCCCTCGGCGAGGGCCAGCGGGTTCGCCTGCGAGACGGACTCGGGCTCGCGGACGGCGTCCGCGTGGTCGATCAGGACGCCCAGATAGTCGGAGCGCTGTCGCGGGCGGACGAGTTGCACGTCCCACAGGTGGCTGCTCCCCAGGACCAGCCTGCGCGCCCGCGTGACCGCGACGTACGCCAGCCTGTCCTCGGCCAGGCGCTGTTCGTCACGCAGCGCGTCGGCGAACCTCTTGAACCCGTCATTGGTGATCTGCCCGAGCTGGGGAACCGAGAGCGCGTCGCCGCGCAGCGGGTTGGGAAGCACCGAGGCGTTGCCCAGCCAGTTCCCCGTCACCCTGTCGGAAGGGAAGACGTCGGCCGCCAGGGCAGGCAGGAAGACGACGTCCCATTCCAGCCCCTTGGCCTTGTGGACGGTGAGCAGCTTGACCGAGTCGGCCTGCGACACCACCGACTGGTCGAGCCCGACGCCGTACTCCCGTTCTGCCTCGAACCAGGCCAGCAGGCCGCTCAGCGACGACTCGCCGTCGATGCCGCTGTACCCCGCCACCGCTTCCACGAAGGCGGCGAGCTGCGAGGTGTCCTCGCCCTCGGCCCGCAGTTCCGCCTCGACCCCGAGGGTCTCGATCACCCTGACAGTGAGATCGAGGACCGACTGCGAGGACGAACGCCGCAATCCCGCGAACTCGGCGGCGAAGGCGGCGAAGCGCTCCCGCGCGGCGGCGGTGACGCGTGAGTCGCCCGGCGCGTTCACTGCCTCGAGCAGGCTGGGGAGGGCCGTGGGATCGGTGCCGGCGAGGATGCTGCGCAGGGCGGCTTCGAGGGACGCCTCGGACGTCTCGGCCTCAGGCCTGCCTGCGAGCTGCACGGCACGCCGCCCGAGCGCGAGCAGGTCGGCCAGGCCGATGGCCCAGCGCGGCGACGTGAGCAGCCGCACCAGCGCCGGGT
>JAEWIK010000130.1 GCA_023387135.1 Actinomycetes bacterium
GTGATCGGCCGTTCGTCGGCGGAGGGTCGCTGCAGCGTCGCGAACTGGCTGGTGAGCAGGCCCGGCGGCATGAAATGGCCCTTGCGCGCGGCAAGCCGGGCGGCGATCAGGTCCGGCGCGCCGTCGAGAAAGACGATCCTGACGTCGTCGCGTCCGTGGACGAGAATGTCGCGATAGACGCGCTTCAGCGCCGAGCAGGCGATCACGGCACGCTCGCCGGAGGCCGCAAGGCGGTCGATCTCGTCGGCGATCGCCTGCAGCCACGGCCGGCGATCCTCGTCGGTCAGGGGATGGCCCGCGCTCATCTTTGCGACGTTGCTTGCCGGGTGAAACCGGTCGCCGTCCTCGTAGCGCCAGCCGAGCCGGCGGGCGAGGTGGTCGGCAATGGTGCTCTTGCCCGAACCGGACCCGCGGGTCGCCCGCCTGAAGGCCTCGGCGCGACTGGTGGACGCCGTCGAACCGGCCGTCGCCCTCTACGAGGAACCTCCCACCGAGGCGTTCGTCGTGGAGACCCTCTGGGACGAGGTCACCCTCACCCCCGCCGACTGGGCGGAGGCGTTCGAGGCCGTGCCGCCGGGAACGCCGCACAACGAGGCCAGGGACGACGCCTGGAACGCGCTGGTCGACATCGTCGTCGACAAGCACGACCTCGGCGAGGCGTCCGAGGACGAGGTGCGCCGCGCCCTGGCGCGCGACGCCGAGCTCACCCGGACCTTCGCCCGGGCCTGGCCGATCCTCGAACCGACCGACCTCGTCTCCGACCTGTGGTCGGTGCCGGCGTACCTGCGTCGGTGCGCGCCGTGGCTCACTCCCGACGAGGTGGCGGCGCTGCGCAGGCCCGAAGGCTCGCCCTGGACGCTGTCGGACCTCCCCCTGCTGGACGCCATGCGGCAGCGGGTGGGCGATCCCGAGGCACCGCGCCGGCGCCGTGAGCGGGAGGCGGTGCTCGCGTCCGACAGGAAGTACATGGACGACCTCGTCGAGTACCTGCTCGACACCGACGACGACCCCGAGAGCCCTCTGCAACTGCTGCGGCGCGACAGCCTGCGCGAGGACCTCGTCGACGAGGACGCGGTGCCGAGGATCGCTCCCGACAGGCTGGCGGGCCCGTTCGCCCACCTGATCGTCGACGAGGCCCAGGAACTGACGGACGCCGAGTGGCAGATGCTGGTGAGGCGCTGCCCGTCCCGCAGCGTCACCGTGGTCGGGGACAGGGCCCAGGCCAGGCACGGCTTCACCGAGAGCTGGCAGGAGCGGCTGGCACGCGCCGGCTTCCCCGAGATCAGGCAGTCGACCCTCACCATCAACTACCGGATGCCGGCCGAGGTCATGGCCGAGGCCGAACCCGTCATCCGCGAGGTCCTGCCCGACGTGTCGGTGCCCACGTCGATCCGCGGCGGCGGGCTGCCCGTGCGGCACGGGACGACCGCCGAACTGGGCGACATCACCGACGACTGGCTCGCCGCCAACCCCGCCGGGACAGGCTGCGTGATCGGCGCGCCCTGGTTCGCCTCGACGCCCAGGATCCGCTCGCTCTCCCCGCTGGAGGTGAAGGGTCTCGAGTTCGACCTGGTGGTGCTCGTCGACCCGCAGGACTTCGGGACCGGCGTCGAGGGCGCCGTCGATCGCTACGTGGCGATGACGAGGGCGACGCAGCAGTTGGTGATCCTCACGAGCTCGTGACCCCGTCCGGGGGACGGGACAGCCTCGTCGGCAATAGGTTTGTCACATGCGTGTGCTCGTTGCTGACAAGTTCGAAAGCTCAGGGATCGACGCCCTCACCGCCGCGGGCTGCGAGGTGGCCTACCAGCCTGGCCTCGCCGATCAGGCGCTCGTCGACGAAGTGGCGGCGCTGGCGCCCGCCGTCCTCATCGTCCGCAGCACGAAGGTTCCGGCGGCGGTCCTGGAAGCCGGCCCCCTCGAACTCGTCGTCCGCGCGGGTGCCGGCTACAACACCATCGACGTCCAGGCCGCGTCCAGGCTCGGGATCTACGTCTCGAACTGCCCGGGCAAGAACTCGGTGGCAGTCGCCGAGCTGGCTTTCGGCCTCATCTGTGCGCTCGATCGCCGCATCGCCGACAACGTCGCCGACCTGCGGGCCGGCAGGTGGAACAAGACCGAGTACGGCAAGGCGAAGGGCCTCTACGGCCGCACCCTCGGGCTGATCGGCCTCGGCGGGATCGGCAAGGAGATGATCCCCCGCGCCAAGGGGTTCGGCCTGAAGGTCGTGGCGTGGAGCCGCAGCCTCACCGAGGAGCGGGCAGCCGACCTGGGAGTGAGTCTCGCCGCGTCGCCTCTGGAAGTGGCCTCGGTGGCCGACATCGTGAGCGCGCACGTCGCCCTCAACGCCGACACCCGGGGGCTGCTCGGCTCCGACTTCTTCGACGCGATGAAGGACGGGGCGATCTTCATCAACACCTCGCGCGGCGAGGTGGTGGACGAGTCGGCGCTGGTCGCGGCGATCAGGTCCAAGGGACTGCGGGCAGGGCTGGACGTCTTCGCCAATGAGCCCACGTCGGGGACCGGCGAGTTCGACGGCGAGATCGCGAGTCTCCCCGGCGTCTACGGCACTCATCACATCGGGGCGTCGACCGACCAGGCGCAGGAGGCCATCGCCGCCGAGGCCGTCCGCATCGTGAGGGAGTTCAAGGAGACGGGCATCGTCCCCAACGTGGTCAACCTCGCCACGGCGACGCCTGCGACGTCGTCCATCGTGGTGCGGCACCTCGACAGGCCGGGGACGCTCGCCCACACCCTCGACGCGATCAGCCGCGCAGGCATCAACGTCCAGGAGATGGAGAACATCGTCTTCGACGGTGCGGTGGCGGCCGTCGCGCGCATCGACGTCGAGGGCGATGTCGGCCAGGACCTGCTCGACGCCATCAAGGCGCACGCTGCGGTGATCGACGTCACAGTCATCACCCTCTGACGGCGGGCGACGCTACAGCGTGAAGCCGTCGTAGCCCACCAGGATGATCCTGTCCTCGGAGAAGAACTTCAGCGGGTAGTCGTTGACCGGCAGCGCGCGGAGGTAGAACTTCATGGCCTCCTCGCTGGAGGGCTCGATCATCAGGTACTGCTGCAGCCGGGTGGCGCCGATGCGTCCTCGCATCACGTCGTACACGGAGTGCAGCAAGGCGGTGCCGTGGTGCGGTCGTGGGGCGTTGTGGCGCAGGAAGGCGCGCTGCCGGCGGTAGTCGGGACGGATGGCGATGTAGGCGAGGTAGTCGTACTGGGCCTCGGGATAGCTCATGACGATGGCGCCGCCGATCACGCCCTCGGGGAGGTCGTCGCCGTGCGGCCCCGTCCGCCGCCGCAGGAAGGCAGTCGTGTCGGGGAAGTCGCTCCAGAGCTTGTGGGTGCCGCCACCCAGCGGGAAGGCAGTCGCCAGGGTGGCCCGCAGCGCGCGGCGGTCCGGCTTCGACAGGTCCCTGTACGCGCAGTGCTCGTTGACGAACGACTGGCCCGCCGCCGCGTCCCGCTTGGCCTTGGCCTTGACCTTCACCGCGGCACGTGGGTGGCGAGGAAGGAACGCACGTCGGCGGCCTCGGCGGCGTTCACCCCGTGGGCGAGGCCCTGGTAGACCCGCGCGGTGACTGTCGCGTGGCCGGCCAGCCACTCCCGGGTGAGGTCGACTGCCGCCGGGGCTATCACTTGGTCGATCGAGCCCCTGCCCCAGAACACCGGCGGGCGCTCGGCGGCCAGCACGGCGTCGCCCGGCTGCTGCGCGTCGAGCACGAAGCCCGCGAGGACGACCGGCGCCACCACCCGCTCGGGACGGGTGCGCAGCAACTGCGTCGCCATCGCTCCCCCCTGGGAGAAGCCGAGGGGGACGATCCGGGACGCCGCGTCGAGGTTGGCGTCCACCCAGGCCCAGATCGCCTCGGTCGCCGCGGCGGCAGTGAGGCCGTCGGCCTGCATCGAACCGGTGAAGTCGAACCAGGCCGCACCGCCGTTGTCCAGTTCGAACGGTGCGCGCAGCGACGCCCAGGGCATCGTCAGGTCGAGCGCCGGCAGCAGCCCCGGCAGGTCGTGCTCGTGGGAGCCGAAGCCATGCAGGAGCAGCACAGCAGTCGGGGCGTCCGCCGACCACCCCGCCGAACGCACATCGCGCAAGAAAGAACCCATCGTCGATCGCTCCCGATCCGCGTGCCCGCACGGCGCGCCTCCGGCCGCAGCCTCGACATCGCCGCTGCTGCAGGATATCGAGCCGGCTGCCCGCCGTTGACACGACGCTCGCGCCAGAGCCGTGCCGTCGACGACCCGGCGGACGTCGGTCGACCCAGGACGTCGCTGCGGACGCCGTCAGCCGCGTTCGGTGGTGACCCGGTAGCCCTGGTCGGTGCGGGCGACGGCGATCGCGCCCTGGGTGTCGGTCCGGTAGACAGCCGAGCCCGCCTCGGCGAGCAGGCGGAGGGCCTTCTCGGTGGGGTGGCCGTAGTCGTTGTCCTTGCCCACGCCGATGACCGCGATCGGCGCGTCGACGGCCGCCAGCAGGTCGGGTGACTGGTCGGACGAGCCGTGGTGCGGCACCACCAGCACGTCGGCTCTCAGCTCGGCACCGGAGCTGAGGGCGGCGGCCTGGCCGGCGTGCTCGATGTCACCGGCGGCGAGCACTGTCACCTCGCCGGTGCCGATCCTCACCACCACCGAGGCGTCGTTCTCGGCACTCGACTCGGCATCCGAGGCCTCCACCC
>JAEWIK010000156.1 GCA_023387135.1 Actinomycetes bacterium
CCCCTAACGTAAGGCCGCCGCCTGTTCGATTCAAACACCTGTTCGAGCGTGTCGCGCGCGACGGGTGCGACGACTCCGAGGGCACGCCGAATCGGGGCGATCATCCAGATGACCGATGTGCCTGCGAGGCGAGGGCTCACGATCTGGATCCGTGACGGCTGCGCGTCCAGAAATGCACCGGCGCTTTGTCGAGACGTAGTCGCGCCCGCGGACGGCCCACGTGGGACGGTCTTGCCGCGCTTGCGCCGCGGGCAGCGGTCCGCCGCATACGCACAGAACGCCCCGGGGTACTGACGCACGCGTGCCTGGCGACGGGGTTCGGCAGTTGGCCTGTCACCATGCTCACCAGAAGCGAGGGAGCGCGGGCTTCGGCCTCGGTCGGCTTGCCGACCCCCGGCCGGAGCAGGCACTGCCCGCCGGTACGTCAGGAGGGCAGTGATGACCCGTGGTGCTCGGTCGTGGCGTGGGGTGAAGGGGATCGCCGAAGGGAACTTCGGTACGCCGGCACGCGGAGGATTGCGGGCGGGGCTGGTGGCCGCGGTGGTGGCAGGCGCGCTGCTGGCCCAAGGATGCACCGGAGAACCGGGACGGGTGACCGACTCCGCTCAGACGCCGTCGCCGGTGAGGCCGAGCACCTCGCCCGCTGTCGCGCCAGAGCCGACCGTCTCGGCGTCGCCGGAGGCTCCCGCTCCCTTGGTCCTCGGCGAGGGTTCGTCGGACGGGATCACCTACCCGGTGGTGACGCAGGGGCCCTTCGCTCACTCCACCAACGACCTGATCGCCTCGGTGGTCGCGCAGATCGCGGACGAGATACGGGACGCGGACGAGCACTCGTGCGGCTACAGCGTGCTGCTGAACCAGGCGGGACTGCTGTCCCTGGAGTTCCGGGGGACATACTTCTACGAGGGAACCGCCCACCCGACGAACTTCGTCCGCCTGGCCTCGTTCGATGTGGCGGCGGGCACCAGACTGGTGTTGTCTGACCGCATTGCGATCGACGACCGGTTCGTTGCAGCAGTGCGTGCTGCCGTGGCGGCAGAGTTCCAGGACTTCGACGTCGATGATGTACCCAACATCATGCCCACGACGCTTGAGATCCAGGAGCGGGCGCAGGCGGCCGATCGGGAGATGTCGGCCTTGAAGCTGCGGATGGAGAGTGCCGTCGTGCCGGGCGGCATCCAGGTGACGGTTCCCTTCATTCATGCGCTGGGCGGCGAGCACGCCCTCGAACTCCGCGACGGGGACCTGACCTTGTTGCAGCCTCGCGCGACCGGTCCGCACTACCGCACCCAACTCGTCACGCGGGCATTCACCACCGACGTCGGTACCTACACCTATCGGTACACCAAACCGGTGGTGACAGGCGTTGCGGCAAGCATCGCGGAATCGATCGACTCCCAGGCCGTGACGTTCTTCGAGTCCGCTATCGCGGCGCGGACGGCGGCGGACCTCGAGTGTGAGCCCGACTACGACCCGTACGACCCGCTCTACGGCTCGCCCTTCTCCCCGTCGGGCAGCAGCGTCGGCGGACTGTACGGCGACCGTTACCTGTCGGTCTTCCTCGACTGGGAGGCCACCGGATGCAGCGGCTACATGGGCCTCGGCGACTCGACATGGCTGAACATCGACCTCGCGACGGGCGCCGAAGTGTCGCTCGGTACGTTCGTCAGGCCCGGCGATGACGCTTTCGCGTACGCGGTCGGGATCGCCATCGCGGAACGTGACGTCGACGACTCGTGCTGGTCAGGCGCGTCATCGTGTCGCAAGCGGTGGGCCGAGGGTTGTGCAGATACGCGTTGGCCCGATGTGTCTTCATGGCAACGGCCCGACGGCTGGGTCGTCAGCGAACTGGGCGTGGCGGTGTACTTCCTGTGGCCCGACATGCTTGAGAGCTACCTCGTTCCGTGGAAGAGCATCAACGTGGCTGCGGACGCGCTCACGACGGCGACGGCTCGCGATGTTCCCGCGCGGATGGGTGCGCGCGTGACGGTCGTCCAGCAGGGCCACCTCGTGACCGTGGAGTCCGGGAAAACGCGCTGGCGGGGGATCAGGCCCATCGGCTCCGACACGGCGAAGTTGTTCCTCATCGGTGAGGACGAGCACGGCCCTACTTACGCGCCCGGATACTCAGTGCGCTTCGCTTCGGCAACCAGCTCCGAGCCGATCGAGGCGGACGTGAGGCCGCGCCGCTGAGGCCGAGGAGCGTGGCACGATCGCGCCGCAGCATCGGCACAGTCCGCCATGCGGGGAGTAGGTCACCGCGGGCGGTTGCCGAGTTCCGCAGGTACCGCCGATGTGGCTGCGATCCAGGTGGCGAGGGACGAGCAGAGGTGTGCCGCGGTGGTGAGCAGCAGTTGGTAGTCGGCGGCGAGGTCTCGGCTGTGGATGGGTTCGCCGTGGGAGATGCGGTTGCGGAGGGTCAGGAACTCGCCGACCGCGTGGTGCAGCTTGCCGCGTCGGACGCCAGGGAAGGCGGTGCGGAGGATGGGCTGCCACAGGGTGCGGTTGTAGGCATCGGAGAGCAGGGATCGCCAGAACCCGAAGGACAGCTCGGTGATCACCCTGCCGTGCAGCTCGGGACGGGTGCCCTTCATGGTGGCGAACGAAACGGCTTGGCGGACCTTGCTCCTTGCTGCGGGCGTGAGCGGCATGATCGGACAGCGGTACCACGGGAGGGTGTCGGTGTGGCTGGTGGAGTGCCACGTGTCAATGGCTGTATCCGCGGTATTGCGGAGGGCGACTTCCAGGTAGTGGAGGGATTCATAGAACGCCGCCGAGATGCGTAGGTTCCACCGATAGAGGTCGAGCGCGGACGCTGTGGTCCCGTCCTGTGTTGCGGCGATGTAGGCGGCGATCCGGGGGGTGCTGAGGAGGGCGGCGATGTCCGCGTGGAGCCGGGTATCGTCGTCGGCCATGCGGTGATCGTCCTCCTGTGGACTGTCGGTGAGTGCGCCGGTATCGTGGTTGTTGCAAGCCCCGGGATTCACGGCGTAGCGGCTTCGGCCAGCGAAACCCCCCGGGGCGAAGCTTTGTCCTCCACCTCCTGCCGCTTCTCGCGGGCACCCTGTCCCGGACGGGACGGAGCCCGGTGGCGCGGGTCGTGCTCATCCGGCCGCGCTGACCAGGAGCGCGCCTGGCTCCCACCGACAGAATGGCGGTCCTCCGTCCGCAGCGCCACGGGACGACCTCTGGTTGTGTATTCAGGTCGGCGGACCTGCTGTGGCACCCACGCTCGGTTCGCTGCCGGCGTGGTGGTTCGGTCGCGTGGGGTGGGCGGCAGAAACGGTTCCCAGAACTGTCAGTGGCGGGTGGTGGACTCTTCTCAGCGGCGAAAAGCTGCGAACACGCGTTCGAATACTCTTGCCCCGGCCGGGGTCGCGGGTGAGAATGGGTATCGAACACACGTTCGACGACGGAGGAGGAGCTGGTATGAGCGCCCTGCTGATTGATCTGCCGGTCGAGGACCTGACCACCCATCGCTGGGTGCACGTCGAGGATTCCTGCCCGGCGCCGGTGGTGCCCCTGCGTCGTCAGTCGACGGCTCCGGCGTCGACCATTCCAATGCACAGGGCTCCCGTCCGTGAGGCCGGTGTGCAGGGGGCTCCGGTCCGGCCGGTTCGTCCCGACGTCGCGGGGCCCGAGGCCACCCGGCGCGTGAGCGCTGTCCGCGAGTCCCGGCAGGCGAGCGGCCTGCAATTGACCAGGCGTGGGCTGGCGGTCGTCGTCGGCGCCGTAGGCG
>JAEWIK010000183.1 GCA_023387135.1 Actinomycetes bacterium
TCGCCGAGGCGATCCGCAGCGGCATCAACACGGTCCCGCGCGGGCAGGCGGAGGCCGCGCGCTCGATCGGGCTCTCGTTCCCGCTGACCTTGCGGCACGTCGTGCTGCCGCAGGCCTTCAGGGGCGCCATCGCGCCGCTGGGGAACACGCTGATCGCCCTCACGAAGAACACCACAGTGGTGGCGACCATCGGCGTCGCGGAGGCGGCGCTCATGATGCGCAGCATGATCGAGTTCAGCCCGCAGTACCTCTACGTGACGTTCTTCATCATGGCGGCGGGTTTCGTCATCCTGACGCTGCCCATGGGCATCCTGTTCACCTGGCTGTCGAACAGACTGGCGGTGGAGCGGTGAGCGCCGAGGCGTCGGTCCTGTTCGACGCGCCGGGGCCCAGGGCGAGGGCCAGGTACAGGCTCGTCGCGGTGGCCGGCGCCGTCGTGCTGCTGGCGATCCTGGCGTACGTCGTCGTCAAGATGCTCGACCTGCCCGAGCCCGTCGACCGCCCGCGCAACAACCAGCTCGCGCCCGAGAAGTGGCTTCCCTTCCTCACGAGCTCGGCGTGGGTGAACTACCTGCTGCCCGGCGTGCTCGGGACGCTGCTGGCGGCCGTCGTCTCGGTCGTCCTGTCGCTGCTGCTCGGCCTGGCGCTCGGCATCGGACGCCTCGTGCAGTGGCGCTGGGTGCGCTGGGCCTGCGGCGCCTTCGTGGAGTTCTTCAGGTCGGTGCCCGTCCTGATGATGATGATCTTCGCCAACTACGCCGGCCTGTACGGGCTGCACATCGTCGGGACGTTCCTGCCCTTCTTCGGCGTCGTGGTCGGGCTCACTCTCTACAACTCGTGCGTGATCGCCGAGCTCGTCAGGTCGGGGGTGAACGCCCTGCCGCGCGGCCAGCGGGAGTCGGGTCTCGCGATCGGCCTGACGCCCATGGCCACCCTCACGACGATCCTGCTTCCGCAGGCCATCACAGCGATGCTGCCGTCGCTGCTGAGCCAGCTCGTCGTCATCCTGAAGGACTCGGCGCTGGGCTACATGATCAGCTATCCCGAGCTGTTGCGGTCGGGCACCAACCTCGCGGCCGCCTTCGCCAACCTGATCCCGACGATGATCGTGCTGGCGGTGCTCTACATCGTCATCAACTCGGGGCTGACCTGGGCGGCCTCGGCGGTCCAGGACAGGCTGCGGCGGGCACCGTCCGTCATCGAACTGCAGCGCGTCACCGCCGGGATGGTCCCGGGCACCGCGGCAGAGCCGCAGGTGCCGCCCACGCTGCTCCGCCCGCCCGACGGGGTGGTGCCGCCGTCCCTCATGGTGCACCGGGACGACAGGTAGCCCCGGCGGGCCTCAGCGCAGGTCGAGATCGGGCAAGGTGTCGGACGGCTCGAAGCCGTGCACCTTCCCGAGGAAGGCGAGCGCCGCCTGCGCGGTGGCGATGATGTTCTCCGCCCGCCTGAAGCCGTGGCCCTCGCCGCCGAACAGGACGTACGCGACGGGCAGCCCCTTCGAGCGCACCGCCGCCACCATCGCCTCCGCCTGGTTGGGCGGCACGACCTTGTCCTCGCTGCCCTGCAGGATCAGCATCGGGCAGTCGAGGCCGTCGAGGTGGTGGAGCGGTGAGCGCTCCAGGTAGACGTCGCGACCCTCGGGGTAGGGAGCCACCAGCCCGTCGAGGTAGCGGCTCTCGAACTTGTGGGTGTCTGTCGCCAGCGCCTCCAGGTCGCCGATGCCGTACAGGCTGATGCCGGCGGCGAACACGTCGGTGAAGGCGAGGGCGGCGAGCGTCGTGTAGCCGCCCGCCGAGCCGCCCCTGATCGAAAGCCTGGCCGGGTCCGCCAGCCCCCGTTCGACGAGCGCCAGCGCTGCGTCGCAGCAGTCGCGGACGTCGACGATCCCCCAGTTGCCCTTGAGCCGCTCCCGGTAGGCCCTGCCGAAGCCTGCCGAGCCGCCGTAGTTGACGTCGATGATGCCGATGCCGCGCGACGTCCAGAACTGGGTGGCGAGCCTGTACTCGGCGCTGGAGAAGCCGGTGGGCCCGCCGTGGCTCCACACCTGGACGGGCGGGAGTTCGCCGTCGGGGGCGGTGAAGCCGGGATTGGTCGGCGGGTAGTACCAGGCGTGCACCTCGCCGTCGGGGCCGTCCCAGGTGACCTGTTGGGCGCGCGAGACGAGCGCCGGGTCGAGCACCCTGCCGCCGGCGCCGCGGACGGGCGTGGTGGTGGAGCTCGCCCAGTCGACCTCGACGAGTTCGGGGGGACGGTCGGGATAGCCGAGCAGCGCCAGGGCGGCGGCGCCGTGCCCGCCGACCTGCACTGACACGGCGTCCGTCGCGACGATGTCGAGCCGGGACTCCAGTCCCTCCCCGTGGTGCAGCAGCGCCAGCGAGTCGAAGCCGTGCACCTTGACGCTGCAGCCGATGGTGGCGTCGTCGACGACGCTGTAGGGAACCGGTCCGAGGGTCCACATCGGGCCGCAGAAGTCGGCGGGGGAGTCGTACAGCAACTCGGCGGTGGTGCCGTCCCAGCGGTGGAAGTTCCAGAAGCCCGTCTCGTCGGCGAGGTACACCAGCGAGCCGTCGGGTGACCACGCCGGGTAGAGCGCCGAGACGTCGGGGCCGCCGGCGACCGTCGTCGCCGTGCCCGGGTCGTCGAGGGGTGCCACCCGCAGCCTCGTCGAGTCCCACGGCATCGCGGGGTGGTCCCACTCGACCCAGGCCAGCCTCCCGTCCCCGCTCAGCACGGGATGGGCGTAGAAGTCGGCACCCGAGGACAGCACTGTCCCGCCGTCGGGGTTGTCGGCGTCGAGGTCGAGCGCGACCACCGTCGTCACGGCTTCGCCGGCGACCGCGTGATCCTCCCTCACCGCCAGGACGAGGCGACGTGCGGGGTCCAGCGACAGCGCGGCGTAGCGCCACTGCCCACCTGGCGCCAGCCTGCGGTGCGCCCCGTACTCGATGACGTGGAGGTCGCCGTCGGGCCAGCTCGAGAAGACGAGCACGCCGCCCGCCACCGTCCAGTCGCCGCCGCCGTACTCGTTGACGCCGGTCCTGACATAGCTGTCGGGGGTGAGCTCGGTGCGGCCGGAGCCGTCCTCGCGCCAGATCCCCACCCTGCCGCCCTGCTCGGGGTGGGCCTCGGTCCAGTAGCGGGCGCCGGCGTCGACGATCCCGTGGGAGAGCCCGACGCTCGCGGCCGTCAGGTCCTGCGCGGAGAGGGGGGACTGCCAGCTTCCGTACGGCGCTTCTCGCATGGCCTCACCCTAGTCGGACGCGCACTCGCGGACGCCGCGGGCCAGGCGGCGGTCGCAGGCTCACGGGGACGGCGCCCTGCCCCGGGGACAGCACAAGGCCCCGGCGTGTGCCGGGGCCTTGTCCGAGAACCAGCGTCAGGAAAGCTTGTCGGTCTCGTCGTGGATCTTGAGGGCCACCTGGCTCAACTTGGCGGAGTGCGCGCGGCCGTGGTGCCCGCAGAAAAGAAGCTCGCCACCGGAGGAGAGGGTTACCCGAACATAAGCCTGAGCGCCGCAACGATCGCAGCGGTCGGCCGCGGTCAGTTCTTCCAGAACATGGGTTGTCATCGTTCGCTCCTCACTCTCGCGCTTGGTACTCACCAACTCGCTTCACCTAAGGCAACACGTTCTGGCTGGAATTGTTCCCCACGTACCCCTTCGGCAATCCCATAGTAGGTGGTCGGGGTGACACTGTCCGGCAAGGGCCGACACCGTTGCACAACCTCCACGCAACTGTTACACGGGCGAGATAATCTCGGCCGGTGACCACGAAGAACCCACTGGCGGCAGAGGGCCGCGAGTACGAAGCCCGACACCTGCTCGTCCTCGAAGGCCTCGAGGCCGTCCGCAAGCGTCCGGCGATGTACATCGGCTCCACAGACACCCGCGGCCTCATGCACTGCCTGTGGGAGATCATCGACAACGCTGTCGACGAGGCGCTGGCCGGGTACGGGACGAGCATCGCGGTGAAGCTGGCCGCCGACGGCAGCATCACCGTCCACGACCAGGCGCGCGGCATCCCCGTCGACATCGAACCAAAGACGGGGCTCACCGGCGTGGAGGTGGTGTTCACCAAGCTGCACGCCGGCGGCAAGTTCGGCGCCGGTTCGTACAACGCCACCGGCGGCCTGCACGGCGTGGGCGCGTCAGTCGTCAACGCCCTCTCGGCCAGGCTCGACGTCGAGGTCGACCGCGGCGGCACCACCCACGCCATGAGCTTCCGCCGTGGCGTGCCCGGGGTGTTCGCGGGCGACGGCCCCGACGCGCCCTTCACTCCCGGCAACACCCTGCGCAAGGTCGGCAAGACCGCGCGCAACGTCACCGGCACGCGCATCAGGTACTGGCCCGACAGGCAGATCTTCCTGCCCGACGCCGAACTGTCGCTGAAGCACCTGCTCGACCGCGCCCGCCAGACGAGCTTCCTGGTGCCCGGCCTCGAACTCGTCGTGACCGACGCCCGCAGCCAGGACGAGACCGTCGAGGTCTTCAGGCACGAGGGCGGCATCTCCGAGTTCTGCGACTTCCTCGCGTCCGACCCGCCGGTGACCGACATCATCAGGCTCCAGGGCTCCGACAGCTTCAGCGAGACAGTCCCGATGCTCGACGACTCGGGCTCGATGACCCCGACGGACGTGGACCGCGAACTGGACGTCGACATCGCCGTGCGCTGGGGCACCGGGTACGACACCCGGGTGATGTCCTTCGTGAACATCATCGCCACCCCCAAGGGCGGCACCCACGTCACGGGCTTCGAGCGGGGCCTGGTCCGCGCCTTCGCAAGGTCGCTGGACGGCACTCGGCTGCTGAAGGCCGGCGAGGAGGTCATCAAGGACGACATCCTCGAAGGCATGACGGCGGTCGTGACGGTCAGCCTCGCCGAGCCGCAGTTCGAGGGCCAGACCAAGGAGGTGCTCGGCACTCCTCCCGTCACCAGGCTGGTGACGAAGATCGTCGAGAACGAGTTGACCGAGTTCCTCACCTCCACCAGGGCCGCCGTCCGTCCGCAGGCGCGAGCCGTCATGGAGAAGGTGGTCGGGGCGTCCCGGACGCGCGTCCAGGCGCGTGCCCACAAGGAGGCGCAGCGCCGCAAGAACGCCCTCGAATCGAGCTCGCTGCCCACCAAGCTGGCCGACTGCCGCAGCACCGACCTCGACAGGACCGAGCTCTTCATCGTGGAGGGCAACTCGGCGCTCGGCACCGCCAAGCTCGCCAGGGACTCGGAGTTCCAGGCGCTGCTGCCGATCCGCGGCAAGATCCTCAACGTCCAGAAGGCGTCGGTCGGCGACATGCTGAAGAACGCCGAGTGCGCCTCGATCATCCAGGTGGTGGGGGCGGGCTCGGGCCGCTCGTTCGACATCGACCAGGCGCGCTACAACAAGGTCATCTTCATGGCGGACGCCGACGCCGACGGCGCCCACATCAGGACGCTGCTGGCGACCCTGTTCTTCAAGTACATGCGGCCGCTGATCGAGCACGGGAGGGTGTACACCGCCGTCCCGCCGCTGCACAGGTTCGAGCTGTCGAACCCGCGCAAGGGGCAGGAGCGGTTCATCTACACCTACAACGAGGCCGAGTACCGCCGCACGCTCGCCGAGCTGACGAAGAAGGGCATCTCCTTCAAGGAACCGCAGCGCTACAAGGGCCTGGGTGAGATGGACGCCGACCAGCTCGCCGACACCACGATGAACCCGCGCCACAGGACACTGCGCAGGATCACCATCGACGAGGCCGAGACCGCCGAGGCGGTCTTCGAGAAGCTGATGGGCAACGACGTCGCGCCGCGCAAGCAGTTCCTCATCGAGGGCGCCTACGCGCTCGACGCCGAGCGGATCGACGCCTGAGGTCAGGCGTCGCCGTAGTGGTTGTGTGACGGCTCGTAGCCGAGCAGGCGCCTCGCCTTGTCGATGCTGAGCAGGGTCTCCCGTCCGCGGACCTCGCGCGCCAGCGGGACGTCGGGGAAGTACGCGGCGGCCAGTTCGGCGCTGGGCGCCAGCATGACAGTGTCGGAGTTGGCGATGATGAAGCGCTCGAAGCCCGTGAGCCCCGATTCCAGAGCGAGCCTGACAGCCTGGGCGCCGTCGCGGCCGTCGATGTAGCCCCACGCGTTCCACTGACGCCTCGTGGGGTCGTCCTGCCAGGTGTCGAACTCCTCGTAGTCCTCGGGGCGCATCACATTGCTGAGGCGCAGCCCGATGATCTTCAGGCCGGGGTTCCAGCGGGCGAACTGGATCGCCATCTGTTCCTCGAGGTGCTTGCCGAGCGCGTACGTGGTCTCCGGCCGCAGGACTTCCTCGTCGAGCGGCAGGTAGGGCGGGGGAGCGGCCGCGCTGAACGGGAGCCCGAGCGTCGTCTCGCTCGACGTCCACACGACGTTGTCGATGCCCGCGACGCTGGCGGCCTTGAACACGTTGTAGGTGGCGGGGACGTTGTTGTGGAAGGTGGCGGCGTCGGTCGCGCGCCCCGGCGCGGGGATGGCGGCGAGGTGCACTATCGCGTCCACGCCGTCGTGGTGCTCGTCGAGGGCCTGGACCGCTTCGAGCACCTGCCCGTAGTCGCCCATGTCGATCAGGACGGCGTCGCCGCCGGGCACCCTGTCGAAGGCCGTCACCTCGTACCCGTGGTCACGCAGCTCCCGGGTCACGAACCCGCCGAACTTTCCGTTGGCTCCGAAGACAGCGACCTTCATCGTGGAACTCCCTTGCTCGACCGCCGAGAGTATAGGACCGATCGCGCTCAGCAGAGCTGTTCGAGGAGCCCCGATTCGACGTCGTAGCGGAAGCCTCCCACCTGGGCCCTTCCGGCGATCAGCGGATGGCCGGCGAGCAGGGCGACGTCGGCGGCGAGCCGCGCCTCCTGGTCGGGGTCGCCTCCGAAGTCGAGGCCCGACGCGTCGGCGCCGGTGGCCTCGGCGATCTGGCGACGCAGGTGCTCGTCGTCGTTCGCCATCGCGCACCGGGTGTGGCAGACCACGAGGATGCGGTCGACGCGCAGCAGGTGGACGCCGAGGATGCAGCCGTTCAGCGCGTCCTGGGTGACGTGCCCGCCGGGGGTGCGGAGGATCTTGGCCTCGCCGAGGTTGAGGCCGATCATCTCCAGCGGCTGCAGCCGCGAATCCATGCAGGTGACCATGGCGATCCCGGCGTGCGCGTAGCCGTCGAAACTGCGCGGGGCCGAGGTCGCATAACGACGGTTGGCGGCCAGCAGGTCGTCAAAAGCAGAGGGCATGGCCCCACCCTATGCGGCGCCGGCGCCGAGCCCAGGAGTGTCTCTGCCGACACGCGTGCGGCACTCCACGGGGTCCGCGAGTACGTAGTGGGCCCGTCTGGGTGACGGAGTCGGGCCTGCCGAAGGACGGGGGTGGCACGCTGCGGGAGCCGTTTGGCAGGACCGGCGGTCTAGCGTCCCGGGACCATGGGAAAGCACGTCGGCGACCACGAGGGCGCCAGCCCGCGGGCCGCGGCGGACGGCTGATGTCCAACTTCCTCCTCGTCGTGGCGGAGCGGCGGCTCAGGACCCGGCTGGAGAGTTGGCTGGAGTCCCGCGACGCGGACGCCTCGGAGACGGGCTTCGTCGACTTGGGCGAGCGCCACGAACTGCTGCTGGTGAGCGCCGGGCTCGCCACCTGCCTGTCCGGATCACTGTTCTTCAAGGGCACTGCAGTCTCGCCGGCGGCGCGCACCATCGCCTTCGGGATCGACGCGTGGAAGGCGCTGCGCGAGCGGGTCGAGGACGACCTCGAGGTCGGTGGCGAGTTCGTGACGGCGACCTGGGATGCGCGCGAGGTCACCGTCTGGCGGGACGTCTTCACCAACGTCCCGCTGCTCCACACCGGCGGGAGCGGGTTCGCGGCCGCGTCCGACTCCCTGCTCGTCCTGAGCGACCTGCGGCGGCACCTCGGCGAGACGGTCCAGCCGAATGCCGGAGTGCTGCTCGCCCGCACCCTGATGAGCGCCTACGCGGCCCAGCAACTCGGCGTCGACACCCAGGTGCGCGAGGTGTCCTTCGTCCCGGCAGGGCAGGGGCTCAGGCTGCGGCCCGGGCGCGACCGGCGGTTCCGGCCGGTGGGGTGGCCGATCGCCGAACGGGTGGTCACCGCGCCGCCGGCGGGGGTCGCGGAGATGCGGGCCGCGGTGTCCTTCGTCGCCGGCGCCGTGGCCGGCCTGTCGGGGCTGCCCGGCCAGCGGGTCGAGCTCCTGCTGTCGGGCGGGTACGACTCGCGGCTGGTCCTCGGCGGCCTGCTGCGGACGGGGGCGATCGAGGCCACCGCCGTCAGGGTGCTGCACTCCACTCCCGCCCACCACGACGACTTCGTCGCGGCCTCCCGGCTCGCCGACAGGTTCGGGTTCGCGATCAACCCGGTGACCGAGCCGGGGGACGTCGAACGCCGCGAGCTGGCGACCACCCCCATCGGGATGTGGGCGGCGGGGCAGTTGGGCGTCTACGACAGGCTGGTGCCGGCGGGGACCGCCATCGTCACGCCGAGCGTCATCCAGCTCTCGGGCCTGGGCGCGGGCACCTTCAAGGGCGGCTGGAACTGGCAGCCGCTGCCCGTCGCGCTGCGGGAGCTCAAGGCGTCACGGCCCGTCCTCGACGCGTTCGAGACCCAGGCTGTCGCCGGCCTGCGGGCGGCGGGGGCGCATCCCGAGTGGGCGGACGCCAGCGAGCTCTACTACCTCGGCTACCGCAACGGCCTGCACAGCGCGGGCGGCCACACCGGGACGAAGCTGACCGGCATCGCCCTGCTGCAGCAGGTGGGCCTCGCCGTGGTCGGTCACACCCGGTTGGACAGGACGCGTCATCCCTGCCGCCACCGGCAGCACGCCCGTTTCAGGGGACAGTGCCAGCCGTCGGCCGACCTGCTCGCGCTCATGCATCCCGACCTCGCCTGCCTGCCGTACGACACGCCGGGACGCAGCCTCACCCGCGACGACCTCGCCGCCAGGCTGGCACGGGTGGGCGGGCCGCTCACCGACTCCGAGCTGAAGACCGCTGCCGTCCTCGGCACTCCCCAGGACGTCCCCGGCGGGCCGTCAGCGCTGGCCCTCGGTGTCGCCGAGGCCTTCGGCTACAGGATCGAGCCGGAGCCGTCGGAGATGCTGCGGCTGGCCGGGCAGGGCCTCGACGCGCTGGACGACCCGGTGCTACGCGGCGCCTACAGGACGCTCTGCAAGAAGGCGGCGGAGAGCCTGGTCGCCCGCGGCCTGCCCTTCAACCACGCCGGCTATGCGCCGGCGAAAGCCCTGACCGCGGCCATGTTCGCCGCCTGAGGAGCGCCCGCGCGATCAGCCGTGGTACCGGGAACCGAGGGCGGCTATCGGCTGGCCCGCGGGAGTGCCCGAGGCGTCCCGGCGCGGATCGACGGCAGGCAGGTCGACGGGGGAGCCCGACGCCGCGGCGGCGATCGCGGGCTCCGGTCCTACCCACGCGTTGATGAGGGCGTCCTCGCCTTTCAGGAAGGAGTGGCAGCGGACGCCGCCGGTCGCGCGACCCTTGCCCGGGTACTGGGCGAAGGGGGTGACCTTCACGCGTCCGGCCTCGGTCCCCGGCAGCGCGTCGGACGACCCGGAGACCGACACGACGACGGCGTCGGCGACGGCGGACGCTCCGAAGAACACCGCGCGCGCACCCGACGCGAGCCTGATGCCCGCCATGCCGCCGCCCGACCGTCCCTGGGGACGCACCGAGGCGGCGGCGAAGTGCAGGAGTTGGGCGTCGGTCGTCACGAAGACGAGCTCGTCGAGGTCGTGCTGCAGCTCCACGGCGCCCACCACGACGTCACCGTCGTCGAGCCTGATGATCTCCCACGAGTCCTTGCCGATGATCTCCGGGTTCACCCGCTTCACGACGCCGGCGGCGGTGCCGAGCGCCCACCCGAACGTGTCGGCGCCCAGGCTCGTCACGGCGAGCACGCGTTCTCCCGGCAGCAGTTCGAGCAGTTCGGACGCCAGCGACCCGCCCTGCAGCGTCGGGGCGGAGGCAGTCACGGGCACCGACGGCAGGTCGATGGCCTGGGCCCTGATGAGCCTGCCGAGGCTGGTGAGCACGCCGAACTCGCCGCGGGCCGTGGTGCGGGCCGTGGAGACGATGAGGTCGTGGACGCCGCGCGGGCCCGAACTCGGCAGCGGCTGGTCGGTATCGCTGCGCGCGAGCAGGCCCGCCGAGGACAGCATCACCCAGCACGGGTCGTCGGCGATCTCCAGCGAGGTCGCCTTGGCCGCGGTGACGACGGTGCCCGCCGAGGCCAGCAGGACGGTGCGGCGCGGCGTCCCGTGCGTCCGGGCGATCTCGTCGAGCTCGGAGGCCACGACCTCGCGCTGCCGCTCGTCCGAATCGAGGATCGCCTGCAGTTCGGTGATGGTCTCCCACAGCTTGTCGCGCTCGGCTTCGAGTTCGATCCGGCTGAACTTGGTGAGCCTGCGCAACTGCATGTCGAGGATGTAGTTCGCCTGCGTCTCGGTGAGTTCGAAGGCGTCCATGAGCCGCCCGCGCGCCGCCGAGGCGTCGTCCGAGGACCGGATGATGGCGATGACGTCGTCGATGTCGACGATGGCGATGAGCAGGCCCTCGACGAGGTGCAGCCTGTCCTGGGCCTTGCCGAGCAGGAAGGCCGACCGCCGCCGGATGACCTCGATCCTGTGCTTGAGGTAGACCTCGAGGGCCGCCTTCAACGACAGCGTGGAGGGCTGGCCGTCGACCAGCGCCACCATGTTGATGCCGAACGAGTCCTCCAGCTTGGTGAGCCGGTAGAGCTCCTCCAGCAGGGCCTCGGGGTTGAAGCCGTTCTTCACCTCGATGACCAGCCGGGTGCCGTTGGCGAGGTCGGTGAGGTCCTTGATATCGCTGATGCCCTGCAGCTTCTTCGCCTGGACGAGGGTCTTGACCTGCTCGATGATCCGCTCGGGGCCGATCATGTAGGGCAGTTCGGTGACGACGATGCCGCGGCGGCGCGGGTGCACCTGCTCGACCCTCGCCGTCGCCCTGACGCGGAAGATTCCCCGTCCCGTCTCGTACGCCTCCCGGATGCCGTCGAGGCCGATGATCTTGCCGCCCGCCGGCAGGTCGGGGCCCGGGATGTACCTCATCAGCTCGTCCACCGCGGCGTCGGGGTGCTTGAGCAGGTGCTTGCACGCCTGCACCGTCTCGACGAGGTTGTGGGGCGGGATGTTGGTCGCCATGCCGACCGCGATGCCGGTGCTGCCGTTGACGAGCAGGTTGGGGAACGCGGCCGGCAGCACGACCGGCTCGGTCTCCTTGCCGTCGTAGTTCGGACGGAAGTCCACGGTGTCCTGGTCGAGCCCCGCCGTCATGGCGACGGCCGCCGGGGCCATCCTGCACTCGGTGTAACGCATGGCGGCGGGGCCGGAGTCGAGCGAACCGAAGTTGCCGTGGCCGTCCACCAGCGGGAGCCGCATCGCCCACGGCTGGCCGAGCCTGACGAGGGCGTCGTAGATCGCGGCGTCGCCGTGCGGGTGCAGCTGGCCCATCACCTGGCCGACGACGCGCGCGCACTTCACGTGGGCCGAGTTCGGCCGCACGCCCATGTCGTTCATCGTGTAGAGGATGCGGCGCTGGACGGGCTTCAGCCCGTCCCTGGCGTCGGGCAGCGCCCTGGCGTAGATGACCGAGTACGCGTACTCGAGGAAGCTGGTCTCCATCTCCGCCGCGACGTCCACATCGACGATCCGCTCGACGAGTTCGTCATCCACTGGTGGCGGTTTGGTTGCCATAACCCCTCACATGTTCCGGCCTGGTCGCAGGCCACTTGATTCTGCCCCGGTCGAGGCCCTGGCGCCGTCACTGCGGGCGCGTGTCATGCCAACTCGGGCAGCTCACGCAATTGGGAGAGGAGACCGCGCCCGTCCGGCGCGCTGTACACCTCGATGCCCGACGGCAGCCCCGGCTCTTCCTCCTCCATCGCGCTCGCGGTGCCGTGGGCCAGCACCTGCTCGGCGGGGGAGAGCTGCCTGATGGCGATGGCGCGCACCCTGTCGGGCGCCACCTGGGCGAACTCGCTGTAGATGGCGAGATCGTGCTGGCCGTCGTCCCCGACCAGGAGCCAGCGGATCTCCGGGAAGTCCCGCGTGAGCTGCAGGAGCGCCTCGCGCTTGTGGCCGAGGCCCGAACGGAACCAGCCCGTGTTGGTGGGGCCCCAGTCGGTCATGAGCATCGCGCCGTGCGGGTAGCCGTGGCGGCGCAGGAAGCGGGCGAGGAAGCCGTGGGTGTTCCAGGCTCCCGTCGAGATGTAGACGACCGGCGCTCCGGGGTGCCTGGTCAGCAGCTCGGCGTAGAGCCTCGCCATGCCGGGCACCGCCTGGCGCGCCGACTCATCCCTGATGAAGCTGTTCCAGAACGCGATGAAAGGCCTGGGCAGCAGGGTCGTGATGATGGTGTCGTCGATGTCGGAGACGATCCCGAACGTCTGGTCGTCGGAGACGATGTGGACGTCGGCGTGGGCCTTCTTCGACGCGGCCGACCGCACTGTCACCTGCTGCCAGCCGGGCTCCAGGCCGTGGTCGCGGATGCGCTCGTCGATGTAGCCGCCGCGGTCGGAGAGGGTCTCGATGCGCTGGTCGCCGACCTTGATGACGACCTTGGCCCGCACGCAGGGCGCCGTGAAGAAGTTGCGGAAGCCGCGGCGCTTCACGAACTCCTCGGTCGCCTTGCCCAGGCCCGTCCTCGCCCTGGCGGGGACGAGCACCACGCGTCCCAGCACCCTCAGGCTGGTCCCGGTGCCGTAACCGGTGTAGCAGATCACGTGCTCACGCCATCCCAGTGAGCGCATCACACGCTCCACCCAGCGGTCGAACACCTCTTCGACGCGGGCGGCAATGAAGGGACGCGTGCTCACGCCGCACACCTTAGCGGGCCGCAATGGAACCCAGTTGCCCGGCTGGGGAGAGACCGTGGAAAGATGACCGGGTGAGTTTACGATCCAGCCAGGCGCTTCCGGCGGCGCTGACGGACGAGATCCGCGACTGCGGGTACTTCCCCGAACTGATTGCCGACGCCATCGCGCTGGCCCGGGGCGCCGAACCCGTCGAGGGCTACCTGGTTCACCACGAGGCGACCTTCAACCACGACGAGATCCAGCGGCACCTCTCGGTCCTCCTGCTCACTCCCACCCGCCTCATCGTCGGCCACACCGACGAGAACGAGGCTCCGGGTGACGCCGGCCAGGCGCTCACCACGACGGAGTCCGTCGCGCTGGGGAAGGTGGGCTCGGTCGCCCTCAGCCAGATCGTCTCGAACCCCGAGTCCTACGGCACCCGCCGGGCGCGCGTGGTGGAGGCGTGGCTGACCATCGGCTGGGGGACCATGCGCCGGCTCGACCTGCAGCCCGCGCAGTGCGACGACCCCAACTGCGAGGCGGATCACGGCTACACCGGCGACCTCGCCACCGACGACCTCACCGTCAGGATCAGCGCCGCCGCCGACGGCGAGGCGAAGGTCCGCGAGTTGATTGCTTTCGGGACCCAACTGCAGTTGGCCGCCGGCGCCACCCGATGACAGCTCCCGTCATCCCGGCCTACGGCACCGGTACGCTCGCCGACCTGCTCCCGAGCGTGTCGGCGAGGCTGGGGCTCCGGGGAGCCGCCGACGTCCTGGGCCTGCCGTCGTCGCGCAGCTATGTGGTGCTGCTGGTCGACGGGCTGGGCTGGGAGCAGCGCGACTGGTGGGAGGGCCACGCTCCCTTCCTCCACGGGCTCGCCTCGGGCAGCCGCCCGCTCACCTCGGGCGTGCCGAGCACGACGTCCACGAGCATCACGTCGCTGGGGACGGGCCTGACGCCCGGCGCCCACGGCATCGCCGGCTACTCCTTCTTCTACCGGCCGATCGGCAAGGTGCTCAACACGCTGGTGTGGGAGAGCGGGGTGCACGGCCTCGACGTCCAGCCGCAGCTCACCTGCTTCGAGCGCCTGAGTTCGGCGGGCATCCGGACGGCGACTGTCTGCCCGGCACGGTTCGAGGGCAGCGGTCTCACCACCATCGCGTTGCGCGGGCCGAACTTCATCCCCGTGACCGACGAGAGCGACCACCGCAGGCGGGTCGAGCTCACCACCGACGCCGTGGCGAGCGCCGACAGGACGCTGGTCTACGTCTACGAGCGCTCGCTCGACCACTGCGGCCACGGCGCAGGGGTCGGGTCTGAACCCTGGCTGGCGGCGCTGGCCCGTGTCGACGCGCTGGCGAGCGCGCTGCGTGAGGCGCTGCCGTCCGACGTCAGCCTGCTGGTGATCGGCGACCACGGCATGGTCAACGTCCCGCCTGACGATCGGCTCGTGGTCGAGGACGAACGGGGCCTGCTGGACGGCGTGGCGGTGTTCGCGGGAGAGGGCAGGCTGCGGCAGCTCTACACCAGCCCGGGGGCCACCGACGCCGTCCTGGCCAGGTGGCGCGAACGCCTCGGCGACGGCGCCTGGGTGTCGACCCGCGACGAGGCCTTCGACGCCGGTTGGTTCGGCGCCAGGAGCGCGCGCGTCGCCGAACGGTTCGGGGACGTGCTGGTGGCGATGCGCGGCACCGGCGCCGTCATGACCAGGACGCTGCCCAAGGAGTTGTCGCTGGTGGGCATGCACGGCTCCCTGACGCCGGACGAGATGTTCGTCCCCCTGCTGGTCTGCTGAGCGGAGCGTGTGATGGCGGCGCTGGTGTATTTCACGGGTCCGATGGACTGCGGCAAGTCGACCCTCGCCCTGCAGATCGCCTACACCGAGAGCGAGGCGGGCCGCGGCGGCAGGCTCTTCACGGAGGGTGACCGCGCCGGCGCCGGCGTCATCACGTCACGCATCGGCCTGTCGGCCGCCGCTGTCGTCGTCGAGAACGGCCTCGACTTCTGGGAGTACGTGGTCGCCGAGTTGTCGAGCGGGCAGCGCATCGACTTCCTGGTGTGCGACGAGGCCCAGTTCTACACGCCCGCGCAGATCGACCAGCTCGCGCGGATCGTGGACGAGCTGGGCATCGACGTGTTCTGCTTCGGCATCCTCACCGACTTCCGCACCGAGCTGTTCCCGGCGTCGCGCAGGCTCGTCGAGCTGTGCGACAGGATGGAAGTGCTCCAGGTGCGGCCCCGCTGCTGGTGCGGCCAGCCCGCCACCCACAACGCGCGCACCGTCGGCGGCGTGATGGTGGTCGAAGGCGACCAGGTGGTCGTGGGGGACACCGGCGTCACCGACGAGGCCGTGTCGTACCAGGTGTTGTGCAGGCGTCACCACAGGCTGCGGATGACGGCGCAGGTGGCCAAGGCCGACCCGACCCCCGACCCGCTGCCGTTCGAGTAGGTCAGGGCTGCTTCGGCGAGCCGAACATGATCTCGTCCCAACTGGGGACGTGCGCGCGGCGGCGCTTCGACTTCCCCTTGGGCTCGGGTTCCGGCGCCGGTTCGGGCTCCACCTCGTCCACCAGGCTGGGCTGCTCGGGCTCCTCGGGCTGGTGCGGCGCCGCGGGTTCGGCCTCGGGCTCGGCTTCCGCTTCGGCTTCCGGTTCGTCGGTGTCGGCGTCGCCGTGCCGCTCGTCGAGCACCGGAGAGGCCGGGGCGTTGGCGTCGGTGCGCAGCAGGCCGGCGTAGATCTGGACGGAATCCTCGTCGAAGGCGGCGAGCATGTCGTAGAGGACGTCGATGCCGCCGGTCGGGTTGGTGACGATGTCGTACATCCCGTCGACCTCCGTCAGCTCCCCTTCGGTGTAGGCGTCGTCGGTGTAGGAGTCGGCGTCGTCGAGGCCTTCGAGCGGGGCGGTGTCCTCGGGCTCGGGTGCTGTCTGCACGACCCGGACGAGCGCGAGGTCGTCGTTGAGGCCCACTGTGGGCTCGGCGTCCTCGACCACCGGCTGGCTCGGCAGCGCGTCCTGCTGGGCCGGAGGATGCAGCCCCAACAGCCAGCGGGCGTCGTCGTTCTCGGCGACCGAGAAGCGTCCCGCCTGGTCGTAGATGAACTGGCCCTCCCGGGCCGCCTTGCCGGCCGTCCAGTTCACGCGCACCGCCCAGCGGCGACCTTCGAGCTTCCACGCGTCCCACGCGACGGCGTCCACGTCCACCTGGCGGGGGAGCAGCCTGTCGGTGACTATCGCACCGAGGGTGCGGTGGGGGATCGTCTCCCCGCCCCGGCGGACGGGATGCGACTGGGCCTGGCCCGCGATGTACTCCCGTTCGGCGAGCACAGGGACAGCGAAAGCCTCCACGCGTCCGCGATCCATGCCGGAAGCCTGCACCACGTCGTCGACGGATTCGCCGGCCCTGATCCGGGCCTGGACCTCCCTCGGCGTGAGTGCGCTCTCCATGTCAGACTCTCCGGTGCGTGTGGGTCGATGCTGCTTGTGGGTAACCTACCAAGCCTCGGGAAGATACCGCCCCTGCCCCGCCGCGCCACGCGGGATCAGCTGAGATCGATCACGGCTTCGCCGCGCACGGCGGGACGAGCCTTGGTCCCATGTGATATACACGCCACGCACAACGAGGAAACCCCCCTGCCGGAAACACACGACGAACCGGCGAGATTGGACGGAAAGACGCGCATGGCAACGGACTACGACGCCCCTCGCAAGACCGATGAAGAGAGCGAAGACAGCATCGAGGAGCTCAAGACCCGGCGCAACGACAAGAACTCGGGGAAGGTCGACGAGGACGAGGTCGAGGCCGCGGAAACCTTCGAGCTGCCCGGTGCCGACCTGTCCCACGAGGAACTGACCGTTCGCGTGCTCCCGCGACAGGCCGACGAATTCACCTGCGCCTCCTGCTTCCTGGTGAAGCACAGGAGCCAGATCGCCCAGGTCAAGGACGGCCAGTACTACTGCGTCGACTGCGCCGGCTGAGCCGGCAGCGGCGAGCCGCCCGCGTCAGCGGGAACGCTTGATGGGGGCGGGCTCGCCCATGAAACTCTTCCAACTGGTGGCGGCGAGCCTGTTCACCGCGACGGCCGCTGCCGCCGCTCCCGCCGCACTCGCCACCGCCCACAGCATGAGGTCCTTGGTCGGGGCCTCCGGGTCGTCGAGCTGCGGCGGTTCGTCACCGGTGGCCCGGCGCCACACTCCCGTGATCAGCTTGGTGGCCGCGGCAGCCGCCGCCGCACCCAGCACTCCGGCGTAGAGCTTCCACAACAGAGGGTGGGACGAGTTCACGCTGAGCCTCCTTCGGATCGCGCGCCGTGCGCGGTGAGCCCATCCTAGGAGACCGCCGCCGGCTGCCGGGGCCCGGCGCCGCGACCCGGCGGCAGCACGAGCCCCGGTGGCAGTAGGTTGGGACGGTGCGCTACCGCGAACGGCTGAGAGTCCCTGTCTCCTGGTGGGCGGTGGGCCTGTTCTTCGCCGTCTCCTTCGCCACCGCCGTGGGCTTCGCCCTCGGCCCCGTGGTCAGCCTCGTCGGGGGAGCGCTGGTGGCGCTCGCGCTCGTCCTCGTCCTGTGGTGGTACGGCTCGGTGCTGCTCGGTGTCGACTCCGAAGCGCTCCACGCGGGCGACGCTGTCCTGGAATGGCAGTGGGCGGGCGCCGTCAGGGTGCTCGACGCCGCCGCCACGAGAGAGCGGCTGGGCCCCGCCGCCGACCCCCACGCGCTGCTGGTGACCCGCGGCTACATCCCCACTGCCGTCGAGGTCGAGATCGCCGACGAGGCCGATCCGCATCCGTACTGGCTGATCTCCACCAGGCATCCCAGGGAACTCGCCAAGGCGATCGAGGCCGAGCTATCGCTTAGGATGCAGCGGTGAGCGAATGGGGCGACGACGTGGTGATCGGGCTGCAACGGCTCGACCCCGACGTGCAACTCCCGCGGTACGCCCACCCCGGTGACGCCGGCGCCGACCTTGCCATCGCCGAGGACTGCGTGCTGGCACCCGGCGAGCGCCGGCTGGTGCGCACGGGCATCGCCGTCGCCATCCCGGCGGGCTGGGTGGGCCTCGTCCACCCGCGGTCGGGGCTCGCGGCCCGGCACGGGATCACCATCGTGAACGCCCCCGGCACCGTGGACGCCGGCTACCGGGGAGAGATCCTCGTCTGCCTGCTCAACACCGACACCGCGCAGCCGGTCACCCTCAGCAAGGGCGACCTGATCGCGCAATTGGTGGTGCAGCGGGTGGCGCGGGCATCCTTCGTCGTGCGCGACGAGTTGCCGCCGAGCGCCAGGGGCGAGGGCGGCTACGGGTCGACAGGGGGCATCCGGGGCTGGGAAGGCTCCACCGAGCATCGAGGACAGGGGACAGCACA
>JAEWIK010000190.1 GCA_023387135.1 Actinomycetes bacterium
GCGTGGAGCTGATGAGCCTCACCCACAGCCGTTTCGTCCCGAACCGCTGCTTGATCTTCACCAGCACGTACGCGTTCAGCAACTGCCCGGCGAGGTAGCCGAGCAGGCTGGCGACGACGATGCGCGGGACGAACCCGAGCACCGAGTGCCAGGCGTCGCCCAGCGGCCAGTCGGCCGAGGCCGGCGCCGCATCGACGACGAGGAACGTGACCGACATGAGCAGCGCGAGCGCGAAGCCGGCGAAGATCGCCCGGTTGGCGCGCCTCAGCCCGTACACCTCGGCCAGGATGTCGCCGAGGATGTAGGTCAGCGGGAACAGGAAGGCGCCGCCGTCAGTCACGATCGGCAGCAGCGGGATGCCGCCCACCGAGTAGTCGGGGCCGAAGGCGATCAGCTTGGTGGCGCCGATGTTGGAGATCAGCAGCAGCCCGCAGAAGGCGGCGATCACGAGGTCGTAGTTTCCGCGGCGGACGGCGGGCGTGGTGTGGGACATCGTCGGGGAGTCTATTGGCATCCTGTGGGCCTCCACATCGCCGGGAGGCAAGCTGCAGGCTTTGGGGTTGTCGTGGCAGGCTGTGTGCATGACCGACTTCTCAGAACCAGTTCCTGACGAATCGGAGCAGCTCGACCAGTTGCAGCCGGAGGAGACCCTGCTCGATCGCGGGGTCGACGACGTGCTCGACGAGGGCTACGTCTCCTCCGAACGCTGGTCGCCGGCGCAGGGTTTCGGCAACACTCCCGCCGAGATGCGCCAGGGCGAGACCCTCGACCAGCGGATCGCCCAGGAGGAGCCGCAGGACACCGAGCGCCTCACGGGGCCGTGGAACCCTGACCCGAGCGAGTCCCGCGAGGTCGGTCACCAGCGCGCCGGACGGCTGGTGGACGCCAACGGCGGCTACCTGGGCGAGGACGTGGAGGCCGAGAGCGTGGGCTTCGACGTCGGCATGGACGCCGGCGCCGCCAGCGCCGAGGAGGCCGCCGTCCACATCATCGACGAGTTGGACGACGACCTCGATGAGGAGTGACCCGCTCTATCCGCCACTGGAGCCCTACCTCACGGGCCTGCTGGACGTAGGCGACGGCCAGCGCCTCTACTGGGAGGAGTCGGGCAATCCCGACGGCAAGCCGGCGGTGTTCGTCCACGGCGGCCCGGGCGGGGGAACCGTCCCCACCTACAGGCGCTTCTTCGATCCCGCCAGGTACCGCATCATCCTGTTCGACCAGCGCAACTGCGGACGCAGCACGCCGCACGCCAGCGAGCCCGACATCGACCTGAGCACCAACACGACCTGGCACCTGGTGGAGGACCTCGAGAAGCTGAGGGTCGACCGCGGCCTCGACGAGTGGCTGGTCTTCGGTGGGTCGTGGGGCAGTTCGCTCGCGCTCGCGTACGCCGAGACCCACCCCGACCCGGTGACAGAACTCGTCCTGCGGGGCATCTTCACCCTGCGCCGCAGCGAACTCGACTGGTACTACAACGGCGGCGCCGGCAACCTCAGCCCCGCGTGGTGGCGCTCCTTCGAGGCACCCGTCCTCGGCGTGGACGAGCCCGACGCCTCCTGGCCGCGCGGGCAGGGGGAACTCCCCGCCACGTCGGCGCTGTTGGAGCGGCACGGTGGCGACAGGATCGCCGCGTACCACGAGCTGCTGTTCGACACCGACCCCGCCGTGCACGTGCCGGCGGGCCAGGCGTGGACCTCGTGGGAGACCGCCACGTCGTTCCTGGAGTTCAACCAGAAGGCAGTGGACGAGGCCCTGGACGCCGACCATGCGGTGGCCTTCGCCCGCATCGAGAACCACTACTTCGTCAACGCCGGCTGGTTCGCCGAAGGACAACTGATCTCCGACGCCGGAAAGCTGCGGCAGATCCCCGGCGTGATAGTCCAGGGCGCCTACGACCTGTGCTGCCCGGTGGTGACCGCCCACGACCTGCATCGCGCCTGGCCGGAGGCGGATTACAGGGTGGTGATGGCGGGGCACGCCTCCACCGAGCCCGCCATCGCGGCGGAGCTGGTGGCTGCCACCGACCGGTTCGCGGCCCGCGGTTAGGATGGGTGTCCTCACATCACAGGAGATACCGCTGAACCAACCAATCGCAGTCCCCGCCGAACGTAGGGTCGCCATCCCCGCGTCGATCAACATGGTGTCAGTGCTCGGTCCACGCGACGAATTCCTCAGGATCCTCGAGTCACGCCTCGGCGCCGACATCCATGTCAGGGGCAATGAGATCACCTTCGTCGGCGAACCTGCCGACGTCACCTACGCCGCCGACGTCCTCACCGAACTCATCACCATCGTGCGCACCGGACAGGGGCTGACAGCCGACGCCGTCGAGCGCGTCGTCGGGATGGTCACCGAGTCCGAGGGCAGCCCGGCGGAGGTGCTGACCCACAACATCCTGTCCACGCGAGGCAAGACGATCAGGGCGAAGACCCTCAACCAGAAGCGCTACGTCGACGCCATCGACAACCACACGGTGGTGTTCGGGATCGGCCCGGCGGGCACCGGCAAGACCTACCTCGCCGTCGCCAAGGCTGTTCAGGCGCTGCAGGCCAAGCAGGTCAACAGGATCATCCTCACCCGTCCCGCCATCGAGGCGGGCGAGCGGCTGGGCTTCCTGCCCGGGACCCTGAACGACAAGATCGACCCCTACCTGCGTCCGCTCTACGACGCCCTCCACGACATGCTTGACGTCGAGAGCGTCCCCAGGTTGCTGACCGCCGGGACCATCGAGGTCGCCCCGCTGGCGTACATGCGCGGCAGGACGCTGAACGACGCCTTCATCATCCTCGACGAGGCCCAGAACACCTCGACCGAGCAGATGAAGATGTTCCTCACCAGGCTCGGCTTCAACTCGCGGATGGTGGTGACCGGCGACGTCACCCAGATCGACCTGCCCACCGGCACGCGCAGCGGCCTGCGGATGGTCGAGGAGGTGCTCGACGGCGTCCACGACATCGCGTTCTGCAACCTGACCAGCCATGATGTGGTGCGTCACAAGCTCGTCGGGCGGATCGTGGCAGCCTACGACAGGTACGAGGCCGCCCAGGCGAGGCCCGAGCGCGACAGGAGGGCCCGATGATCGACCTCAACAACGAGTCAGGCGTGGAGGTCGACGAACAGCGCCTCGTGGGGCTGGGGGAGTTCGCGCTCGACCTGCTCCGCATCCATCCGCAGTCGGAGTTGTCGATCCTGCTGGTCGATCCCGACACGATGTCGGCGTACCACGAGAAGTTCATGGACGAGCCCGGGCCGACCGACGTCCTCTCCTTCCCGATGGACGAGTTGCGCGCGCCCTCCGACGGCGAGGAACCGCCGATGGGGCTGCTGGGCGACATCGTCCTCTGCCCGGAGGTGACGGCCGCCCAGGCCGCGGAGAACAGCCGGACTCCCGAGGAGGAGGCAGACTACCTGCTCGTCCACGGGCTGCTGCACCTGCTGGGGCACGACCACGCCGAGCCTGCCGAGAAGAAGGTCATGTTCGACCTCAACGACAGGATCATCGCGGAGTGGGCGAGTCACCGCGCCGGCCGAGGGGCGTGACCTCCCGGTGACCCAAACCCAGTGGACCCTGGTGATCGTCGCCGCGGTCTGTGTGGTCCTGGCCTCGCTGCTGACCGCGGCCGAGGCAGCCCTCGCCTCCACCTCGCGCTCCCGTGCCGAGAACCTCGTCGAGGAGGGTCGTTCGGGCGCCAAGCGGCTGCAGTTGCTGGTGGCGGACAGGGCTCCCTACCTGAACACTGTGCTGTTTGTGAGGCTGCTGCTCGAGATCAGCGCGACGGTGCTGGTGACGCTGGTCTACTTCGATCACGTCGGCGAGCTGTGGCAGCGCATCGGCTTCCCGGTGCTCACCATGATCGTCATCTCGTTCATCGTGCTGGGGGTCGCTCCCAGGACGCTCGGCAGGCAGCACGTCGACAAGGTGGCGCTCGCCTCGGCGGGGCCCGTCAGCGCGCTCACCACGGTGCTCGGGCCGCTCCCGCAACTCATGATCGTGATCGGCAACGTGCTGACCCCCGGACGCGGCTTCTCCGACGGCCCCTTCACCTCGGAGGCCGAACTGCGTGAGCTCGTCGACATGGCGGAGGCCAACGAGCTGATCGAGGAGGGCGAGCGGAAGATGATCCACTCGGTCTTCGACCTCGGCGACACGATCGTCAAGGAAGTCATGGTGCCGCGCACCGAGATGGTCTACATCGAGCGGACGAAGACGCTGCGGCAAGGAGTGTCGCTGGCCCTGCGGTCGGGCTTCAGCAGGATCCCCGTGATCGGCGACGACGTCGACGACGTGGTGGGAGTGCTCTACCTCAAGGACGTCATCCGCCGCATGTACGACAACCCGAAGGCGCAGACGAGCGAGCTCGTCGAAGCCCTCATGCGTCCGCCGTCCTTCTGCCCCGACTCCAAGCCGGTGGACGAACTGCTGCGCGAGATGCAGCTCACCCGCAGCCACGTCGTGGTGGTGATCGACGAGTTCGGCGGGACCGCCGGGCTCGCCACCATCGAGGACGTGCTGGAGGAGATCGTCGGCGAGATCGTCGACGAGTACGACCAGGAGGTCGCCCCCATCGCCGAACTGGGGGAGAAGCGCTTCAGGGTGTCGGCGAGGTTGCCGATCGACGACCTCGGCGAACTGTTCGGTCTCAAGGTGGACGACGAGGACGTGGACACAGTCCTCGGCCTCATGGCGAAGGAGCTCAACAAGGTGCCGATTCCGGGTTCTGTGGTGCGCTGGGAAGGCATCGAGTTGGTGGCCGAGCGGGGCTCCGGCAGGAGGCACCAGATCCAGACGGTGCTGGCCTCGCTGGTGAGCGACGAGGCCGACGAGGCTGCTGACGCGGCCGCCAAGCTGGCGAGCGAGTCGGCGGCGAGGGCCTCATGACGCGCTCCGGGTTCGCGTGTTTCGTCGGCCGTCCCAACGCCGGCAAGTCCACGCTGATGAACGCCCTCGTCGGCAGCAAGATCGCCATCTCGTCCTCGAAGCCGCAGACCACCAGGCACGTCATCCGGGGCATCGTGAACCGGCCCGACGCCCAGTTGATCCTCGTCGACACCCCGGGGCTCCACAAGCCGCGGACGCTGCTGGGCGAGCGGCTGAACGACCAGGTCTACGACACCTGGTCCG
>JAEWIK010000254.1 GCA_023387135.1 Actinomycetes bacterium
GCGGGAAGTCGGGGACGATCGTGTCGGCGAGCGCGATCCCGAGCGCGGGCCACGTGTGGAACGACGGGTCGACCACCTTGACTCGGGTCAGGACGCCCGCGGCGTCGAGTTCGACGCGGTGCACCAGGGTGCCGCGCCACGCCTCCACCACCCCCAGTCCTGCGCCGGGGCCGGCCGGGCGCGGGCCGGGGAGCGTGGGTAGCAGCCCGTCGATCCTGCTGGCGAGGTCGGCGATGAGGCCGGCGGAGACGGCGATCTCGCCCACCCGCACGTCGAACCTGGCACGGACGTCGCCGGTCTGGCCGGTGACGACCCTGAAGGAGTCGCCGAGGTCGACGAAGGGCTGGTCGGCGCGGGCGTCCACGGCGACCCCCGACCCGCGGGCGACGTAGCCCAGCACGCCGATGCTGGTGGCCTGCTCCCGGGAGAGCACCGCCGTCGTGTTGAGCCGGTTGGCGACCATCGGGTGTTCGGTGGCGATGCGCGCGAGTTCGGCGACCTGCTCGGCGACGGACTCCACCAGGGTCAGGTCGGGTGCCGCGAACAGGTCGGCGCCCCCGATCCGCACGGCACCGCGCAGCAGCCGGTGACCGGTGAGCCTGGCGTTGTGCCGCAGCAGCAGTTCGCGGAGCCGTCCCGCGTGCTGGTTCACGATGCCGAACCCGACGTCGTTGACGATGGCGCCCAGGTCGTTGACGTGGTTGTAGAGCCGTTCGCACTCCAGCAGGAGCGCCCTCACGAGCCGGTCCCGCTCGCCGACGGCGATGCCCAGCGCGTCCTCGACCGCCATGACGTAGGCGAGGCAGTGGCCGACGGCGGTGTCGCCGCTGATGCGTTCGGCGAGGGCGATGCCCTCGTCGGCCCGCCGACCCTCGAACAGCTTCTCCACGCCGCGATGGACGAAGTACAGCCGCTGGTACATCCTCACGATCGTCTCCCCGACGACGGAGAACCTGAAGTGGCCGGGCTCGATCAGCCCCGCGTGCACGGGCCCGACGGGGATCTCGTAGACCCCCTTGCCTGTCACCTCGGCGAACGGGAAGCCCGCGTCGCCGCCGAAGTCGAGGGAGGGGTCGGCATCGGAGAGCATGGGGTGGTAGCCGGTGGGCCAGTGGCCGTGGCGGACCAGGCGGTACGGCTGGGGATGGTCGCGGGGGACGATCCCGTAGAGGTCGCGCAGTTCGCGTTCGAACCGTCCCGCCGGGTAGGACACCGCGGCCAGGGTGGGCAGCCAGGCGTCGTCGCGGGGCACCTCGACGACGAGTTCCACCCGCTCGCCACCCGATCCGAGCAGGACGTGGACGATCCTGAACCTGGCCGACCGCCCACCGGCACCGTCCTCGTGCGCGGCCACCAGCGCGAGCCTGAAGCCGTGGTCGAGTTCGGCGGCGAGCGCGGTGGCGAGGCCGGCACGGTCGACGTGGACGATGCGGGGCGGCGAGAGCCTGCTCATCGGGCGCCTCCCAGGGCGGCGACGGCGGCGGCAAGCGGCTCGGCGAGCGGCCAGGTCGCGAAGCCCGCGACCACGGTGACCGCCAGGGCGAGCCCGATGGGGACCTGACGGAAGCGCGCCGGCCTGTCGGGCGGCGCGGGTGAGGTGCCGACCACCTGCGGGTCGGGGTCGGTGCCCACCGTCATGTCCAGGGTGTGCCGGGCGATCCCCGCGAACACGACGAGCAGCAGGGCGCACGCCAGCCCGAACTGCCACCACAAGCCGCGCTGGAAGCCGGCGACGATGATGCCGACCTCGGTGAAGAACGTGACGAACGGCGGGAAGCCGAGCAGGGCGGCGGCTCCGAGCAGGAACGGGCCGCCCAGGTCGGGCCGGCGGCGCAGCAGGTTGCGGACGTCGGCGATGTGGTGGCTGCCCGTGAACCCGAGGATCCTGCCGGCCAGCACGAACATCGACGACTTGACCAGCCCGTGACCCAGCATGTGCAGCAGCACGGCGGCGAGGGCGAGCGGGCCACCCGCGGCTGCCCCCAGCGCCAGCAGGCCCATGTGCTCGATGCTGCTGTAGGCGAGCAGGCGCTTGAAGTCCTTCTGGGTGATCACGAGGCCGGCCGTCACCGCGAGCGACAGCAGCCCTGCGGCGAGGAGCAGCCCGCGCATCAGGTCGGGGCCGAGGGCGGCGTCAGCGATGGTCTGGATCCGCAGGACGGCGTAGAAGGCAACCGACAGCAGGACGCCCGACATCAGCCCGCTGACCGTCGACGGTGCCTGGCTGTGGGCGTCCGGCAGCCAGGAATGGGTGGGAGCGAGCCCTGCCTTGGTCGCGAAGCCGAGGACGGCGAGCGCCGCCCCTGCCCTGGTGAGGGCCGGGTCGAGGGTGCCGGCGTGGGCGAGCAGCACCTCCCACGAGAGCGACGGCTCGCCGGTGGTCAGGCTGGCCGCCGAGATCAGGACGATCCCGAGGAAGGCCACTGCGACACCGACCGAGCCCAGCACCACGTACTTCCAGGCCGCCTCCAGGGCGCCGCTGCCCCCGCGCGAGCCGACCAGGAACGCAGTCGTGATGGTGGTCAGCTCGATGGCGACCCACATCAGCCCGATGTTGTCCGAGACGACCGCCAGGCTCATGGCGGCGAGGAAGAGGCACAGCAACGAGGCGAAGCCGCCGATGTTCCTGCCGCGGTGGTTCCGGTGCGGGATCCCGCCCCACAGGGCCACCACCGCCACGGCCCCGACGACGGCGAGCATCCAGGCGCTCAGGGAGTCCACGCGCAGCAGCCCCGACGCCGTGGTGAGCGGGCCGGCGGGGTTGACCACGAGGACCGACGCGACGCCCACCGCCGCGAGCACGACGGCCGCGGCGACGGGCAGCCACAACGTCCAGCCGCTGCGTCGCCACACGACGCCGACCAGCGCGAGCGCGAGCGGCAGCAGGAGCGGGATCCAGATCAGGGCGGCCATCAGTCGTGCAACTCCGTCAGCTCGGGGATGTCGATGTGGCCCTGCTCGGTGTGCATCCTGACGACGAGCACGCCGAGGATGAGGACCACCAGCAGCACATCCAGCGTCGCGCCGAGCTCGACGACGAGCGGCAGGCCACCGGCGATGAGGAACGAGACGGCGGCGATCCCGTTGTCGAGCATCAGGAAGCCGACGAGTTGGCTGATCGCCGACCCGCGCACCAGCAGGTGCCAGAAGCCCAGCAGCATCAGGGAGACTCCCACGGGCACCGCCTGTCGCGCGGGGTCGGGCGCGTCGCCCAGGAGCGGTGCGCTGACCGCGTACGCCAGCAGGGTGAGGCAGGCGGCTCCGATGAGTTCGACGGCGGGGTTCACCCGGGCGGACCGTTCCCGGGTGACGCCGATCAGCCGCGCCGCTCGCAGCATCGCCCAGGGCATCACCACAGCCTTCACGACCACCAGCAGCAGCGCGACCAGCGGAGCGCCGGTCTCGCCGGCCCGCAGGCCGACGGTGAGGACGACGCCCGCCAGCGCGACGCCCTGCAGCACCAGCAGCCCGATGGCCCTGAGCGTGGAGCGGCCCCACACCTGCAGGACGGCGCTGAGCAACAGGAGCCCGGTCGTCGTCGCCAGCAGTTGCTGGTACGAGTCGAGCGACATCACGAGACCCCTTCTAGAAGACAAGGTAGGAGGCGCTCACCGAGAGGAACGCCAGGACGAAGGACCCCGCGAGCAACTCCGGGACGCGGAAGAGGCGCAGCTTGGCGATGAACACCTCGACGGCGGCGAGCGCGGCGCCGAGGACGGCCACCTTCACCGTGACGGCGAGCACTCCCACGAGGAGGCTGAGAGGTGCTGCGCCCAGCGCGACGCCCCAGGGGAGGGCGAGGTTCGAGACGAGCCCGAGGAGCGCCGTCAGCCGTAGCCAGGAGCCGAGTTCGAGCCAGCCGAGGTCCCGGCCGCCGCTCTCGAGGATCATCGCCTCGTGGATCATCGTCAGCTCGAGGTGCGTGGAAGGGTTGTCGACCGGGAGCCTTCCGGTCTCGGCGACCACGACGACGGCGAGGGCGAAGATCGCCAGCAGGCTGACAGGGTTCATCAGCGACGACGGATCTGCGATCCGGGACTCCACGATGGCCGACAGCGCCGAGGTGCCCGCCGGGACGCTGAGCGCGTAGATGCTGAGCAGCACCGTCGGTTCGACGAGCGCGGCGATGAGCATGTGCCGGCTGGAGCCCATGCCGCCGAAGGCGGTGCCCGATTCCAGCCCGAGCAGGGCGAGTGCCACGGTCCCGACGAGCAGGACGGCGACCACGACGAACAGGTCGCCCGGGACGCGGGCGAGGGCTGTGGTGCCCACCAGCGGGATCAGCGCACACAGCACGAGGCTCGACCCCACCAGCAGGATCGGGGCGAGACCCAGCACCGCTGTGGACCCCGGAGCGCGGGTGGGCTCCTTCGTCAGCAACTTGCGCAGGTCGCGCCACGGCTGCAGCACGCCCGCTCCGACCCGGCCTTCGAGCCGCGCCCGGGTGGTGCGCATCAGCCCGATGAGCACGGGGGTGACAGCGAGCGCCCACGCCAGGTGGACGACGATGACCAGTCCGGACGTCATAGCGCCACCAGGGCCAGCACGACGACGAGGGCGGCGAAGGAGAAGCCGACGTAGCGGTGGATGCTGCCGTTCTGCACGCGTCGGGCGAGGTCACCGAGCCGGGTCGCCAGCCGGGTGGCGGGAAGGTACACGCGATCCTCGATCACGTCCCCCGTCTCCTGGCTGTACGCGGCCTGGTCGACGAGGACCGGCGACTGGTCGTGACGCACGAGGTCGACCGACTGGTTGGCCCGCAGGGAGCCGCTGAACACCCTCACGAGCGGCTCGGAGTAGCTGGTCGCGTTGTACTCCATCCGCGGGCTGGTGCGTTCGCCGCCGCAGCCCCAGGCCAGCGCCACCTCGCGACGGGGGTGCCGGCGGGCCAGCACCAGGTTGACGGCCACCAGCGGGACGAGGACCGCCAGCGTGAGCAGGCTCAGCGCCACCGGATCGAGCACGACGCCGACCGCGTCCAGCGACAGACCCATGCCACCCACCGTGGCGACGCCTCCTGCCGACACGGCGTGGGCGAGCACCCGGGCCAGCGGCCCCGGCACCAGCCCGAGGCCCACCACCAGGACTGACCCGAGCACCAGCGCGGCCCGCATCGCCGGCCCTGCCTCGCGCGCGCCGGCGGCGGCGGGGGTGCGCGGACGGGCGACGAAGCCGATGCCGTACGCCTTGACGAAGGTGAGCAGCCCCAGGCCGATCGTCAAGGCCACCATGCCCATGGTGAGCGGGATCACGATGGCCAGCAGCCTGTCGTCCCGCGCGTCCACGTGCAGCAGCGACTGCAGGAGCACCCACTCGGCGACGAACCCCGACGTCACCGGCAGCGCCGCCGCCCCGAGGGCGCCGATCCCGAACGTCGTCGCGGTCCACGGCATCCGTGCGGCGAGGCCGCCCAGCAGGTCGAGGTCTCGCTCTCCCGTCGCGTGCAGCACCGATCCGGCGCCGAGGAACAGCACCGCCTTGAACGCGGCATGGCTCACGGCCAGCAGCAGCGCGGCGACGAGGGCGACGTCGGCTATCGCCGGCTGGCCGGAGCCGCGCAGCAGCAGGCTGACGCCTATCGCCGTCGTGATCAGGCCGACGTTCTCCGTGGTCGAGTACGCCAGCAACCGCTTGAGGTCGGCCTGCACCGACGCCTGCAGGATGCCGTAGAGCGCGGACAGCACGCCGAGCCCTACCAGGACGACCGCCCACCAGCGAGGGCCGTCGGGCAGCAGCCTGAGGGTGAGCAGCAGGCCGTACACGCCCATCTTCACCATCGCCGCGCTCATCGCCGCCGACATGTGGCTGGGAGCTTCGGGGTGTGCCCGCGGCAGCCAGACGTGGACCGGGATCAGGCCGGCCTTGGTGGCGAACCCCGCGACCAGCAGGACGAACGCGGCTGTCGCGGCAGGGCCCGTCGGTCCGGCGGCGACCACCGCGTCCCAGGACGTGCCGCCGGAGGCCGCCGCCAGCACGCCGAACCCTGCGAGCAGCAGGACGAAGCTGAGGTGGGTCATCACCGAGTACCAGACCGTCGCCGTCCGGACGCTGCCGCGGCTCGCGTGGTCGGCCAGCAACAGGGCGGTCGACCCGGCAGCCATCAACTCCCACGCCAGCAGGAAGGTGACGACGTCGGCGGCGGCGGGCACCGACTG
>JAEWIK010000259.1 GCA_023387135.1 Actinomycetes bacterium
TCGGCTCCGGCCTGACGTCCCGCACCTGGCTGGTGAAGCAGAACTCGAACCCGCCGGGCGAGCGCATGATGACCAGCCCGTGGCCGGAGTCGGTGACCACCGTGGCGCCGCGTTCCTCGGCCAGCGCAGCGGCGTCCCAGGGGTCGGAGACGTGGACGTCGAGATGGAGGCGCGTGTCTCCGGTTCCGAGCCGCTGCACCCTGAGGTAGTCGGCCCCGTCCGGTGGCAGCAGGCTGGCGAACTCCTCGTACCTGCCGCGCAGGTCCGAGAGCTCCCACCCGGTGGCCCTCGTCCAGAACGCCGTGCCGGCCTCGAACTCCCCGGCGGGGAAGTCGAGGAAGACCGTCAGCCAGAACGGGACGACGCCCCGGCCCGTGGCGCCTGTCATGCCGCCTACGACTGCGCCAGGTCGCGGCTTCGGTCGCGCGCGGCCTCCATGGCGGTGATGAACGCCGCCTTCACCCTGTGTGTTTCCAGTTCGCGCAGGGCCGCCGCCGTCGTGCCGCCGGGAGACGTGACGCGCTCCTTGAGGACAGTCGGATGCTCACGGCTCTCCGCGAGCAGCTTGGCCGAGCCGTACATGGTCTGGACGACGAGCGCGGTGGACGTGTCGCGCGGCAGCCCGAGCATGACGCCGGCGTCGATCATGGCCTCGACCACGAAGTACAGGTAGGCGGGCCCCGAGCCCGAGATGGCGGTGACGGCGTCCTGGTACTTCTCCGGGACTGTCACCACCTTGCCGACCGAGCTCAGCAGCGCCGTGACGTGCTCGAGGTGCCCGGCGTTGGCGGTGCTGCCGGCGGAGATGGCCGCCATGCCCTCGTCCACCTGGGCCGGGGTGTTCGGCATCACGCGGACGACGGGCGTCCCGTCGGGCAGCGCAGCTTCGATCTTGGCGGTGGTGATGCCCGCGCAGAGCGACACCACCAGCGCGCCGGGACGCAGCGTCGAGGCCACTTGCGGGAGCACCTCGCCGACATCCTGCGGCTTGACCACGAGCACGACGGTGTCGGCCTGGGCGGTGGCGTCGGGAGTGCTGGCGGTGCGGACGCCGTGCCTGCCCTCGATCTCGACCAGCCTGTCGGAGTGCCTGTCGGCGGCCACGATGTCACCGGCAGACCAGCCGCCCCGCAGCAGGCCGGAGATCAGGGTCTCGCCCATCACCCCTGCACCGATGACGGCGAGCGTGGTCATCGCGCGGCCACCAGTTCGGCGATCTGGATGGCGTTGAGCGCCGCCCCCTTGCGCAGGTTGTCGTTGCTGACGAACAGGACGAGCCCGTGGCCGCCGGGCACCGACTGGTCGGCGCGGATGCGTCCCACATAGGACGGGTCCTTGCCCGCGGCGAATCGGGGGTTGGGCACGTCGGCGAGCTCGACGCCGGGCGCCGTCCGCAACAGGCCCAGGGCCCGGGTGGGGCTGATCTCCTCGGCGAACTCGGCATGGATCGACAGGGAGTGACCGCTGAAGACGGGCACGCGGACGCAGGTCCCCGCCACCAGCAGGTCGGGGGTGTGGAGGATCTTGCGGGACTCGTTGCGCAGCTTCTGCTCCTCGTCGGTCTCGCCCGAACCGTCGTCCACCAGCGACCCGGCGAGCGCGACGACGTTGTAGGCGATCGCCTCGGCATAGGGGCCGGGATCACCCAACGGGTAGGCCTCGCCGTCGAGGGCGAGGCGGGCGGGATCGTCGATGGCCTTCGACTGGTCGGCCAGCGCCTTGACGCCCTTGACCCCGGAGCCCGACACCGCCTGGTAGGTGGCGACGATCAGCCGCTTCAACCCGGCGGCGTCGTGCAGCGGCTTGAGGACGGGCATGGCCGCCATCGTCGTGCAGTTGGGGTTGGCGATGATGCCCTTGGGAGTGGTGGCGACGTCCTCGGGGTTCACCTCGCTCACGACGAGCGGGACGTCAGGATCGTTCCGCCACGCCGAGGAATTGTCGACGACGATGGCCCCGGCCGCGGCGACCTTGGGAGCGAACTCGCGCGAGGTCCCGGCGCCCGCCGAGAACAACGCCACGTCGAGCCCCGAGAAGTGGGCGGTCGCGGTGTCCTCGACGACGATCTCGGTCCCTGCCCACGGCAGCGTCGTCCCGGCAGACCTCGCCGAGGAGAAGAACCTGATCTCGTCCACCGGGAACTGCCGCTCAGCGAGCAGTTTCCGCATGACTCCGCCGACCTGTCCGGTCGCCCCAAAGACTCCGACACGCATGGCCGCAAGCCTACGCGGAGGCCGCCGCCCCCGTCCGCCCCGCCCACGCCGGCGCGGACGAAGACTCCACCCCCGGTCGAGGCGTCCGACTCATCGAGCGCCAGCCGCGCGAACTCGGCATTGAGTCGCCCGCGGAATTCCACACCCCCTCGCCATCACGGGGCATTCTGACGCTTAGTCACTTATCGTGTGACAAAAGATCTGCGCCGCAGATTTCATCAATTCCCCCACGGCGCCGTCCGCACTCCGCTAGCGTCGCTCACGTCTGGACCGCAGGTCGGGGGAATGCCTGCTGTGCAGGACCGCCGAGAGGCGGTGCGCAGGGTGCCCCATCCACGGGACGGACGACAGCCGGAACCGGGACGTCGGTTCCACCGACCGTGGATACGGAGGCCGTCGTAATGGCGCGACGACTAGTGGCTGGAGTGTTGGCTGGCGTGATGGTGCTTGCGGGCCTGCAGGCACCGTCGGCCCATGCCGCGGGCTTGACCGTCGGGTTGTCATCGAACGGCTCGACCACCGGCCTGACCGAGTGGGCGATCGGCGTCGGCCAGTCGACGAGCACGTTCTATGCATTGGTGTCCGGCGGCACTGCGTCGTCGTTCAGGTGGTGGACCGAGGACACCGCAGTCGCGACAGTGTCGCCGAACGGCGACACGGCGACGGTCAGGGGCGTCGGCGATGGCGCTACCAAGCTGTGGGTGGAAGCGAAGGGTGGCGGCGAGACAGTCACCGACTGGGCCTGGATGTCCGTGGGCGCGAATGTCGTCGACACGCCTGGGCCGGTGGTGAAGTCGGGCGCGGCGTTGTACAGGTCGCGCACGACCGCGTCGGCCTCGCGCGGAGTGCTGAGCTCTGCTGTCACGGCGATGTTGGTGACCCACACCTCTGGTTCGTGGGTGCGCGTCACGTTCCCGGCTAATTTCGTGTTCTCCGCCGATGACACCTACGCCGCGCGGGCAGCGTGGGTGGCGAAGTCGAGCGTCGACATTCCGCCATCCTCGGTGTCGATGTCCCCGGCCACGTTGATCGTGGAGAAGGGTCGGACGGGCTCGCTGTCGGCCACCACCCTGCAGAGCTACGCCAACGACGTGACGGTGTCGTGGTCCTCGGGTGCGACGGGCACGGCGACCGTCTCCGGCGCCGGTGTGGTGTCTGGCGTGAACGAAGGCGTCACGTCGGTGACTGTCGCCGCGTCCTCGTCCCACGGCGTGCGGCTCACCGACGCCGCCACGGTCTCCGTGTACACGCCCATGGCGGCGGTAGCGGCGACCGCAAGGGTGGCAGTGGGTGCTCGGTCGGTCGCCGACGGCACCTCGGCCGTGCTGGTGAGCCTGGCGGCCGGCGGAGCCGTGTCGGTCGTGGGCGTGTGCGGCTCGTACTTCCTGGTCGAGTCGGGCGGCAAGCGTGGGTTCGTGCCGATCACCGCCATCCGCATGCCGCCTCCTGAGGTCACCCTGGACAAGAGCGCGGCCGATCTCGAGATAGGTAAGACGCTGTCCCTCACGGTCTCGGCCGGCGCGTCGTACAGGTGGTGGTCGGACGACACGACAGTGGCGACGGTGACGACAAGCGGCCGCACCATCACGGTGACGGGCAAGGCGCAGGGAGTCGCACAGGTTTGGGTCGAGTTGGCCGACAGGTGGGGCTCGGTGGGGACGGCCTCGGCATGGGTGACAGTGTTCGCCGACGTGCCGGACACACCGGGATCGATCGCGCATCGGGATGCCGAGACGTGGCTGTCGGCCACCACCGATGGGACGTCGCGCGGCGCGCTGGCGGCCGAGGTGTCGGGCACGGTGACGGCAGTGGCGGGCTCCTGGGTGCGGCTGAGCTTCCCGTCAGGCTTCAGTTTCTCTGACGGCCGGAGTGGATCGACCGCCTGGCTACGCAAAGCCGATGTGGACATCCCCCCGGTGTCGGTGACCGTCGATGTCCCGACGAGAGTCGTGGAGAAAGCGGGGATGACCCAGGCGACGGCCATCGTCGGACACGACTACGCCAACGACGTGGCGCTGTCCTGGACGTCCGGCGCCACCGGAGTGGCAACGATCACCGATGCAGGCGTCATCCGAGGTGTCAGCGAAGGCGTCTCGGTGCTGCGGGTGGCAGCAGCCTCATCGCACGGGGTGCGGTTCACCGACACCACGACGGTCTCCGTGTACACGCCTGATCCGGGGGTGGGGAAGCTCATCGGGGCAGCCAGCCTGCGGCCGGTGGCCGACGACAGGTCGAGTCCGGTGGGGGCCGCCGCGGCGGGTGACCAGGTGATAGTGCTCGGGCCGTGCGGTGAGTACCTGTACATCGATCGTGACGGCGTGCGGGGGTTCGTCCCGAAGAGTGCGGTCGCCGTGTCGGCGGCCCTGGTGTCGCTGGGCGCATCGGCGGTCTCGGTCGGCATCGGAGCGAAGACAGTGCTGCTCGCGACCCCTGCCGCGGATGCCGCGGAACTGAGTTATGCGTGGTCGTCCACCGACCCCGAACTGGCGGACGTGTCGGGCACCGCGCGGCAAGGGACCGTCATCGGCCGCAGCGAGGGCGTTGCGCAGGCACGCGTGGAGGCAACTGACGCTGCTGACGAGTCATGGCCGGCGGCGGCGTGGGTGTCGGTGTACACGCCGGTCACGCTGAAGGGAAAGGCAGTCACCGACGCGGGCGTGAGGATGTCGGCGCTGCCGGACGCTCCCTTGGTGGCGGTCGTCGACACCGGCGCCAAGGTGTCGATCCTGGGTGTGCTGGGCGGCTACTACTACGTGCAGGCAGGCGACGAGCGCGGCTACGTCGACCAGCCGGCCATCGCCCTGGCGGCGGGCAAGCTGAGCATCACGCCGGCGGCGATCGCCGTTTCGACCGAAGGCGTGTTGGCGTCGGTGAGGGGCACTGTGGCCTCCGGCGTGGTGGACACCTGGGAGTGGAAGTCGGCAGACCCGCGCGTCGCCACCGCCGAGTCGACCCGTCCCGCAGTGACGGCGACCGGCGTCACCCAAGGAGTGACGAAGCTGCAGGTCACTGCCACAGACGCGACCGGCGAGGCCCAGAAGGCGGCCGCATGGGTGACCACGTATGAGCCCTTCCCGGTGACGATGAAGGGCAAGGCGATCAGCGACACCCCTGCCCGGGAGGCCGCGACGACCGACGCCGCGACCTGGGGCACGGTGAAGACCGGTGCCCAGGTCACGATCCTCGGCCAGTCCGGCTCCTGGTGGTACACCGACATCGCCGCCACGAGGGGCTTCGTCCCCAAGGCCACCGTCATAGTCCAAGTGACGAAGGTAACCGCACCGATCGCGGTGGACGTGCCGCGCGGCGGCCAAGTCACCACGACGGCAGTCGCCGAGCCCGCGCTGGCTGAGGTCACCTGGTCCTGGACCTCGGCCAAGACGGCCGCGGCAACCGTCACCGGCAACGCCACAGCAACGGTGAAGGGC
>JAEWIK010000362.1 GCA_023387135.1 Actinomycetes bacterium
CCCCGAGGGCAGGTCGACGGCGACCACCGGCACTCCCGCGCCACGGCAGGCGGCAGCGAACCCCGCTACGTCGTCGCGCAGGCCCGGCTTGCCGCCGATCCCCGTCACCGCGTCGATCACGAGCTGCGTCCTGGAGAGTTCCGCGAGGGCTCCCGCGGCGTCGACCTCGCGGCCGCCGGCCCGCAGGAACTCGTCCCAGCCCGCCTCGTGGACCGAACCGCCGGTCCGCCAGGCGGTGACCCTGACGCCGCGGGCGGCCAGCCTGGCGGCGGCGAACAGGCCGTCGCCCCCGTTGTTGCCGGAGCCGATCGCCAGCAGCACCCGGGAGCCGGCGGAGCGTCCGGTGCGCTCCCGCAGTTCGGCGAGCACGACGACGGCGAGGCCGAAGGCAGCCCGCTGCATGAGTTCGCCGTCGCCGACGCGGGTGAACTCGGCGGCTTCCGCCTGCCTGATCGTCTCGACGGTGAAGGCGCTGTACATCACGCCTCGCAGACGACGACCGCCGCCGCGATGCCGGCGTCGTGGGTGATGGAGAGATGCAGGTGGGCGATCCCCAGTTCGGCAACCTTCGCCGCCACCGTCCCGCTGCAGGCGAAGTAGGGCTTCCCGGCGTCGTCCTTGCGCACCTCGACGTCGGTCCAGACCAGGCCGTTCGGCGCGCCGAGCGCCTTGGCGAGCGCCTCCTTGGCCGCGAACCTGCCCGCCATGCGCTGCATGGACGTGTCCTGCTCGGCAGACGTGAACACCCTCTCGACGAGCCCCGAGCGCGAAGCCGCCTGCGTGAACCGTGACACCTGCGTGACGTCAAGCCCGATGCCGACGATCATCGCTACTCCACTGTCACTGACTTGGCGAGGTTGCGCGGCTGGTCGACGTCGTAGCCCTTGAGGGTCGCCAGCTCGCACGCGAAGTACTGCAGCGGGACCGCCGCCAGCAACGGCTGCAGCAGGGTCGAGACCTTCGGCAGCGGGAACAGCACGTCGGCGAACGGCAGGACCTCGTCGTCGTCCTTCTCCGCCAGGACGATGGTGAGCGCGCCGCGCGCCCTGACCTCCTGGATGTTCGACACGACCTTGTCGTGCAACTGGTCGCGGCCCTGCGGCGGCACCACGACGAAGATCGGCACACCGGTGTCGACGAGCGCTATCGGGCCGTGCTTGAGCTCCCCGGCGGGGAAACCCTCGGCGTGCAGGTAGGCGATCTCCTTGAGCTTCAGGGCCCCCTCCAGCGCGACCGGGTAGCCGACGTGGCGTCCGAGGAAGAGCACCGACTTCTTGTCGACGAACTCGTGCGCGAGCCGCTTGATGGGGTCGAGCCCGTCGAGGACCTCCTGGATGAGCGGCGGCGTGGCCGCCAGCTCGGTCATCCAGCGGGCGATCTCGTCGCCGAACATCGTCCCCCGCACCTGGGCGAGGTAGAGGCCGAGCAGGTAGCACGCCGCGACCTGGGTGAGGAAGCCCTTCGTCGACGCCACCCCGAGCTCGGGGCCGGCGTGCGTGTAGAGCACGGCGTCGGACTCCCGCGGGATCGTCGAGCCGTTGGTGTTGCAGATGGCTATGACCTTCGCGTGCTGCTCGCGGGCGTGCCTGATCGCCATGAGCGTGTCGGCCGTCTCGCCGGACTGGCTGATGGTGACGACGAGGGTCGAGCGGGTGATGATCGGGTCGCGGTAGCGGAACTCGCTGGCGATCTCGACCTCGCACGCGACCCGCGTCCAGTGCTCGATGGCGTACTTGGCGACCAGCCCCGCGTAGTAGGCGGAACCGCAGGCCACGATGATGATCTTGTCCACGCTGCGGAGTTCGGGCTCGGGGATGTGCAGCTCGTCGAGCTTCAGCGACCCGTCGGTGTTGTACCTGCCGCGCAGCGTGTCCGCCACAGCCTGCGGCTGCTCGAAGATCTCCTTGCGCATGAACCAGTCGTAACCCGACTTCTCCGCCGCCGAGAGGTCCCAGGTCACCTCGAAGGCCCTGGAGGCCGCGGGGTTGCCGTCGAAGTCGGTGACGGTGATCGAGTCGGGGGTGACGTCCACGACCTCGTCCTGGCCGAGCTCGATGGCGTGACGGGTGAACTCGATGAAGGCGGCGACGTCGGACGCGACGAAGTTCTCGCCCTCGCCCATGCCGACCACCAGCGGCGAGTTGCGGCGAGCAGCCACCAGGCGCTCGGGCTCCTCGGTGTCGATCGCCACCAGCGTGAACGCCCCGTCCAGCCGCCTGCAGACGGCGCGCATGGCGTCCGCGAGGTCGGCGCCCGCCGCCACCTCCCTGCCCAGCAGCTGGGCGGCAGTCTCGGTGTCGGTCTGCGACTCGAAGGCCACCCCCTGGTTCTCGAGTTCGAGCCTGAGGGCGGCGAAGTTCTCGATGATGCCGTTGTGGATCAGCGCGACCCTGCCGTTCGCCGAGACGTGAGGATGGGCGTTCTGGTCTGTCGGTGCGCCGTGGGTGGCCCAGCGGGTGTGGCCGATGCCGATCTGCGCGTCGGGCACCGGGTCGGAGTCGAGGCAGTGGGTCAGGTTGCCGATCTTGCCCGCCTTCTTGCGGACGCTGAGCGTGCCGTCGGAGATCACCGCGATGCCGGCGGAGTCGTAACCCCGGTACTCCATCCGCTGCAGTCCCGACACCACGACGTCCCTGGCGACCCGCGAACCGACGTACCCGATGATTCCGCACATGCCGGTCACTGTAACGCCTCGCCAGCGGTCGGGGCCCGTCGGTGAGCGTCGCCGGGCAGCTCTCGCCCGGCGCTCCCCGAGCTTCGGCGCCGGTGCGGCAGACAGGCTGTTCCTCGCTTCGAGCAAGCTCGGACTTCGTCAGACTGTTCCTCGCTCCGCTCGTCAAGTCCTTCCTCGTCCTCGGCAGAGTCGAGCAAGCTCGACTCTGCTCTCCGACTTCGTCAGACTGTTCCGCGTGAGCAGCACCGCCGCCGATGCACCCGCGCCCGAGGACGACCCCTTCGGCCCCTATGTGACCCTTGACCGCAAGCACTGGGCGACCCTCGCCGAAGCCAGGCACGACTTCCTGGAGGCCGAGACGCTGGCCCGCCTGCGGGGCATCGACGAGCCCACCGACTTCGACGAGGTCACCGAGGTCTACCTGCCGCTGACCGAACTCGTCCAGCTCTACATGGACAGGACGGCGGCGCTGCTCAGCGACAGCCACCGCTTCCTCGGCCTGCACGACAGGCGGACTCCGTTCGTGATCGGCGTGGCGGGCTCGGTCGCTGTCGGCAAGTCGACGACGTCCCGGCTCCTCAAGGAACTGCTCAGCCGTGGACCGAGCCACCCCAAGGTCGACCTCGTCACGACCGACGGCTTCCTCTACCCCAACGCGACGCTCCAGGCCATGGGCCTGCTGGACCGCAAGGGCTTCCCCGAGTCGTACGACCGCCGCCGCCTGCTGCGTTTCGTCATGGACGTGAAGTCGGGCAAGCCCGAGGTGAGCGCCCCGGTGTACTCCCACCTCGCCTACGACATCCTCCCCGGCGAGTTCGTCGAGGTGCGCCAGCCCGACATCCTGATCATCGAGGGCCTCAACGTCCTGCAGCCCGCGCGCCGCCGGGCCAACGGGATGACCGGGCTCGCCGTCAGCGACTTCTTCGACTTCTCCGTCTACGTCGACGCCGCCGACGACGACGTCAGGACGTGGTACCTCAACAGGTTCAGGCTGCTCCGCGAGACGGCGTTCCGCGATCCCCAGTCGTACTTCGTGAGGTTCTCGCAGATGACCGAGTCCGACGCCCTCACGCTCGCGGGTGACATCTGGGACACGATCAACGGCCCCAACCTGCTGATGAACATCCTCCCGACGAGGGGCAGGGCGACGGCCATCCTGCGCAAGGGCCCCGATCACGCGGTGAGCTGGGTGCGCATCCGCAGGATCTGACGACGGCCCCGGTCAGGAGCCGTAGTAGGTGTCGAGCAGCCTGACGGGTTCTGTCGCCATCGCCGTCAGCGCGCGCCCCACGAGTTCGGGGTCGTACCTGTTGGCCTGGAAGCTGACGCTGAGGTGCAGCCTGCCGGCAGCCATGTAGGTGATCAGCCCCAGCGCGTTGGGCTCCGGGGCGTCGCCCACCACCTGGATCTTCCGCTCCTCGGGACCGACCAGCCAGGGCAGCTTGTCGATCACCCGCAGCAGGCCGTCGTTGCTGATCGACACCATCGCCGGCGCTTCGGGACGCGGACCGGCGGCCGCCTGCGTGCCGCGCGGACGCCTGGCGCGCAGCGCGGCCTTCGCGACTGTCGTGCTCATGGCCGCCAGCGGACGCCCCACCTCGAGCGCCTCCTCGATCCACGCCTCCAGCGCCTCGGGAGTCGCGCCGGGCCCGAGCAGCGGCACCTGCACGCCCGCGATGAAGTTGCTGAGGGTGGTGACGCCGTCGGGCAGGTAGCGCCGCAGGTCGACCACGAGCACGCCGCGGGGCGCTATCTCGATGCCGGCGTCGCGCAGTCCCGCCGCCGCGACGAGCAGCAGGGACGCGCTGAAGCCGAGCTTCCCGCGTCCCCAGCGCCGCAGGTCGGCCAGCGGCCCGCGTTCCATGACTGTCTGGAGGTGCCTGACCTGGGCGGGGCTGTCCA
>JAEWIK010000081.1 GCA_023387135.1 Actinomycetes bacterium
ACCCTGTCGTGCTGCTCGTCGCGCTGCTGTGCGGCGCCGGGGCGTGGATCCTCTTCCTGCTGTTCTGGCGCATCGGCGGCGGCCTGGGTTTCGGCGACGTCAGGCTGGTGGCGATCATCGCCGGGGCCGCCGGGGCCGACTCCGTGGAACTCGCCACCTGGTCGCTGGTGATGGGCGGGCTCGCGGGCGTGGTGTGGGGCACCGTGACCCGCATCAGGCGCGGAGCCGATGAACCCTTCCCCTACGGACCGTCGCTGGTGATCGGCCCGTTCGCCGCGCTCGCCGTCAGGGTGCTGCTGGGCTGAGGCTCAGGCGGCGGCGGCCTGGGTGACGGCGATCCACCTGTCGAGCAACGTCCTGGCAGCACCGGAGTCGACGGCCTCGCCGACCCGTTCCAGGTGCGGGGCCAGTTGCGCGGCGACGTCCACCCTCGGATCGACTCCCGCGTGGGCGAGCGCCGCGGCCGCCGCATTGAGCAGGACGATGTCGCGCACCGGCCCCGGCGCGCCGTCGAACACGTCGAGCACGACCCGCGCGTTGTGGGCCGGGTCGGCCCCCACGAGCTGGTCAGGACGAGACCGCTGCAGCCCGAGGTCGAGCGGGTCGAGTTCACCCTCCGTCACCCGTCCGTCGGCGATCAGCCACACCCGCGAGGCGGTGGTGGTGGTGAGCTCGTCGAGCCCGTCCCCGCCGTGGAAGACGAGGCCCCTGTGACCGCGGCTCGCGATGACGCCGGCGACGATCGGGGCGAGGCCCGCGTTGGCGACGCCCACCGCCTGGGCCACCGGCCGCGCAGGGTTGGCGAGCGGGCCGAGGAAGTTGAAGGTGGTCTGGACGCCGAGTTCCTTGCGGGCGGTGCCCGCGAACCTCAGCGACGGATGGTAGAGCGGCGCGAACAGGAAGGCGATCCCCACCTCGGACAGCACGGCCCCCTGTGCCTGCGGCGGCACGTTGAGGGCGACTCCCAGCGCTTCCAGGCAGTCGGCGGTGCCGCAGGCTGACGACGCGGCGCGGTTCCCGTGCTTGACCACCGGCACCCCTGCCGCGGCCGCCACCATCGCCGCCATCGTGGACACGTTCACCGTGTTGGCCCTGTCGCCGCCCGACCCGACCACGTCCACGGCGTCGACAGGCAGCGTGATCGGCGTCGCCTTGTCGAGCATCGCCTGGGCCAGGCCGGCGAGTTCGTCGACAGTCTCTCCCTTGGCGCGCAGCGCGACGGCGAAGCCAGCGATCTGCACCGGGGTGGCCTCGCCGGCGAGGATCTGGTTCATCGCCCACCGGGCGTCCTCGGCCGCGAGATCCCGGCCGGCGATCAGGCCGGTGAGGACGTCGGGCCAGCTCTGCGCCACTACGACGCCTCGGCTCCGTCGGCGGAGGTGGTCTCGACGGTGCCCGGGGTCGAGCCGGTGAGCCTCGCGCGCAGCAGGTCGGCGGCCAGCGTGGGCAGCCTCACGGGGTCGACGGGGTAGGAGCTGACGCCGTCGGCCTTCGACCAGGTCGCCAGCCACGCGTCAGCCACCCGCGCCACGAGCAGCAGGATGGGCGGGCAGTCCGCGATCTCGTCCTTGAGCTGGTGGGCCAGGCCCATGCCGCCGAAGGGGGTCGCCTCGCCGTCGAGGATGACGAGATCGATGCCGCCGGCGTCCATGGTCTGCAGCACCACCGCCTGGGTGGCGACCTCGAGGACGTCGAGCTGCGGCAGGTCAGAGGCGAGCCTGGTGCCCAGCGTCAACCGCACCTGCTCCCGTACCGTCCGGTCGTCGGAGTACAGCAGCACTTTCGCGGTGGCCTGGTCGCTCATCAGTCTTCCTCGTGGTGGTCGTTCGACTCTGGGCCATGGTAGTGGTTCCGGTCGCCCTGATTCGCCTCGCGGACGTGCGCGGCGCGCTCCTCCTCGCGATCGAGCTGCCTGTCGATCCTGGCGGCCTCCCGCTGGGAATCCTTGAGCCACTGCACGAACAGCACCGCCATGATGACGCCCATCGTGAGGTCGCCGGTCGCCCACATGATCGCGCCGGCGATGTACTGGTCGTCGACCGGGCTGGGCGCCCAGGCACGCTCGAAGGCGAGGTACCAGTTCTCGGCGATGAGCCGCGGGGACCCCATGATCGTCACTCCGAGGAACGACGTGAAAGGCATCGTGATGAAGAACAGCAGGATGCGGATCGGGTAGGCGGGACGGTGCGGGAACGGGTCGTTGCCGAGCAGCGGGAAGAAGAACAGGCAGCCGACTGTGACCATGTAGATGTGCATCAGGTCGTGTGCCCACCCGATGCTCAGCGTCGCCTCGTACAACGGCGTCATGTAGAGGGTGAAGGGCGTCACGATCATGAGCGCGGTCGTGAGCGGCGGGAAGAAGAGGAGGCGCGCGAGCCCGGACTGCAGCAGCCTGCTGACCCGCCGGCGTCCGGTGTTGCCGAGGTTGCGCAGCAGCAGCGTCACCGGAGCCCCCAGCGCGAGGAACACCGGCGTGATCATCATGAGGATCATGTGCTGCACCATGTGCACGCTGAACAGCACCGTGTCGTAGGCCCCGAGCGCGCTCATGCCGGCCACCGTCGCGGTGCCGATCCCGCCGACGCACCAGGCCAGCGTCCGTCCGACGGGCCAGCCGATCCCGCGGCCCCGCAGGCGCCACACTCCCCACAGGTAGAGCGCGAGCCCGAGGGTCGCGGGCACGACGAAGAGCCAGTCCCACTTCCACTCGGCCAGCAACGTCCACCAGGTCAGTGGCGGGGGCTGGTTCGAGGGGTCAGCGTGGAGCGGCAACAGGCCGAAAGTCCCCATGTGGTCATTATTGCCACGTTCGCCTCAAGGGGCCCTTTTTGAGGTGGGCGAATGCCTGAGCCCGGGACATACTGTGCCAATGGCACACGCAGCATCCACGGGCACGGCGGCGCTGGCCTCCGCCGGTGCTGTCCATCCTGTCGCCTCGTCGCGCCTTCACGGCGTCAAGGGTCGACCGGATGTGGTGGCTGTCGGCACCATCATCTGGCTGGCCAGCGAGCTCATGTTCTTCGCGGCGCTGTTCGCCGCGTACTTCTCGCTGCGCGAGATCACGAATGCCGCGGCCGCAACGTCGGGCACCACCCCGATGTGGGAGTGGGGCGCATCGCACCTTGACAACGACTGGTTCGGCACCACCTACCCGTGGTTCGCCAGCATCAACACGCTCATCCTGCTGCTGAGTTCGGTCACCTGCCAGCTCGGCGTGCACGCGGCGGAGAAGGGCCTCGTGTCCCGCACCGGCTCGCTGCTGAACCCCGCCCGCTGGGGGCTGCGCGAGTGGTACACGCTCACGTTCGTGATGGGCGCCATCTTCATCGGCGGCCAGGCGTACGAATACACAAATCTCGTGAGCGAGGGTTTCCTGCCCAGCACGAATGCCTATACGTCGGCGTTCTTCCTGGCGACGGGATTCCACGGCCTGCACGTCATCGGCGGCCTGGTGGCATTTCTCCTCATGCTCGGAAGGACGTACCTGGCACGCAGGTTCACCCACGAGCAGGCGGTCCATGCCATCGTGACCTCCTACTACTGGCACTTCGTTGATGCGATCTGGGTAGTGCTCTTCGGTGTGCTCTATCTGCTGCGCTGAGTCGTCGACTAGGACCTGGGGAGGACCTTCCACATGCATTGGACATCGCTGAGACGCCACAAGGCGGCACGCCCGCTCTTCCTGGTGCTCGCCCTGCTGACGGTCGGAGGACTGTATTCGGTGGCGGTGCCGGCGTCGGCTGATGACACCACCACCAGCGAGAAGGTGGCGGCGGGTGCCCAACTGTTCGCCGTGTCGTGCGCGTCCTGCCACGGCATGAACGGCGAGGGCATGGTCGCCCAGAACGCTCCCGCCCTGACGAACGTAGGCGGTGCCGCGGTGGACTTCCAGGTCCGCACCGGCAGGATGCCGATGGCGAACGAGTTCGTGCAGGCGCCGCGCAAGCCCAACACCTTCACCGACGAGGAGATCGCGCAGCTGGCGGCGTTCGTCGCGAGCCTGGGCGAGGGTCCCGGGGTGCCCGGTCCCGACCAGTACGACCCGAAGGGTTTGGACGCCGAACGCCTTGCCACCGGTGGCGACCTGTTCCGCACCAACTGCTCGGCCTGCCACAACTTCCAGGGTTCGGGCGGTGCGCTGCCGGGAGGCAGGGTCGCGCCGCCCCTGATGGACTCCACGCCGCAGGAGATCTACGAGGCGATGCGGACCGGCCCCGGCCAGATGCCTGTCTTCGGACCGTCGGCCATCCCGGATGACGACATCAAGGCGATGATCGGCTACCTGCAGACCGTGCACTCCCAGCCCAGCGCCGGCCTCAACCTCGGCGGTCTCGGCCCGGTCAGCGAAGGCTTCTGGGCCTGGGTCGTGGGGATCGGCGGCCTGGTGCTGTTCGCGATCTGGATCACGACGAAGGCGGCCCGCAAATGAGCCTCGAGACGCAGAACCTGCCCGTCCCCGACCCGGGACTCGAGGCACCCGAGGAGCGTTACACCGACGCCGACGAGCGCGCCGGGCGGCGGGCGTACTTCCAGGTCGTCGCCCTGCTGGGCGCCGTCCCGGTGCTGGCGATCGCTTTCGTGGTGGTCTACTTCGCCGTGCCGAGGGACGCCGAGATCGGCTTGTTCGGGGCGAACCTCAAGGCGCAGACGGCGCTGCTCGGGCTCACAGCCGGCCTCGCCGTCCTCTTCATCGGCATGGCGCTGGTCCACTGGGCCCGCACGATCATGGGGGACGAGGAGGTCGTCGAGGAGAGGCACGCCGGCGGCACGCCGCCCGAGGTCCGTGCCGAAGCGGCGGTCGCGTGGAAGCTCGGCGCCACCCAGTCGGGGCTGAGCCGCCGCACGCTGATCGGGAGCGGCCTGCTGGGCGGCATCGGCATCCTCGCCATCCCCGCCGTCGTCCTGCTGGCGGACATGGGCCCGTGGCCCACCGACGAGGTGCGCAGGAAGACCCTGGAGAAGACGATCTGGGCGCAGGGCGTCCCTCTGGTCAACGACGTCAACCAGGCTCCGCTGAAGGCCTCCGACCTGGTCGTCGGGCAGTTGGTCAACGCCCAGCCCGCGACGCTCTGGGACCACCACGGCACCGACTTCCAGCAGCAGAAGGCGAAGGCGTCGATCATCGTCGTGAGGATGGACCCCGCGTCGATCAGGATCCCCGAATCCCGCCAGGACTGGCAGGTGGACGGCATCCTCGCCTACTCGAAGATCTGCACGCACGTCGGCTGCCCGATCAGCCTGTGGGAGCAGCAGACTCACCACCTGCTGTGCCCGTGCCACCAGTCGACCTTCGACCTCGGCAACTCGGGCGTCGTGGTCTTCGGGCCGGCGGCGCGTTCGCTGCCGCAGTTGCCCATCACCACCGACGCGGACGGCTACCTGATCGCCAGGGGCGACTTCACGGTGCCGGTCGGGCCCAGCTACTTCGAGCGCGACTCGCGCAACGACTTCCAGGACGGTGATCGCTGATGGCCAAGCCGGCACCGCTCAACCGCGACGTCCCACCGGCACGGGTGCCCGAGGCACCGGCTTCCGGTTCGGGGGCGGGCAAAGCCGCGGCGGCGGTCGTGGAGTGGGCTGACGACCGCACCCCCGTCTCGGGCTTCGCCCGCAAGGCGCTGCGCAAGGCGTTCCCCGACCACTGGTCGTTCCTGCTGGGCGAGATCACCCTGTACTCGTTCATCATCCTGTTGCTGACGGGCGTGTTCCTCACCATCTGGTTCAAGCCGTCCATGGCCGAGGTCGAGTACGCGGGCAGCTACGCGCTCATGCGCGGCATCCCCATGTCGGAGGCGTTCGCCTCCACCCTGAACATCAGCTTCGACGTCCGCGGCGGCCTGCTGATCCGGCAGATCCACCACTGGGCGGCCATGCTGTTCGTCGCGGGCATGACGGCACACATGCTGCGGGTGTTCTTCACCGGCGCGTTCCGCAAGCCGCGTGAGCTGAACTGGCTGATCGGCGTCGGCCTGCTCTCGATCGGCCTGATCGAGGGGTTCGCCGGCTACTCGCTCCCCGACGACCTGCTGTCGGGAACCGGCCTGCGCTTCGTCGACGGCCTCATCAGGTCGATCCCGGTGATCGGCACCTGGGCCGAGTTCTTCGTCTTCGGCGGCGAGTTCCCGGGCGACCTGGTCATCCCCAGGCTCTACATGGTGCACATCCTGCTGGTGCCCGGCCTGCTGCTGGCGCTCGTCAGCGCGCACATGGCGCTGCTGGTCTACCACAAGCACACGCACTTCCCGGCGCCGGGACGGACCAACCGCAATGTCGTGGGACAGGCGCTGTTCCCGGTGTACGCGGCGAAGGCCGGCGGCTTCTTCTTCATCGTGTTCGGCGTGACGATCCTCATGGGCGCGCTCATGCAGATCAACCCCGTCTGGCTGTACGGGCCCTACAACCCGTCGCAGGTGACTGCGGGCTCCCAGCCCGACTGGTACATGGCGTTCGTCGAAGGGGCCATCCGCATCATCCCGAACTGGGAGAGCCACTGGGGCCCGACCACCTGGTCGTGGAACATCTTCCTGCCCGGCGTCGGCCTGATGGGACTGCTTTTCACCAGCCTCGCGCTCTACCCGTTCATCGAGGCGTGGATCACCGGCGACAAGCGCGAGCACCACGTGCTCGACCGGCCGCGCAACGTCCCCACCAGGACGGCTCTGGGCGTGGCGGGCATGACCGTCTACGGCCTGCTGTGGATGGCGGGCGGCAACGACATCATCGCCACCCAGTTCGGCGTCTCGCTCAACGACGTCACCTACTTCATGCGGGTGGCGGTGTTCGTCGGCCCCGTCGTCGCCTTCATCATCACGAAGCGGATCTGCCTGTCGCTGCAGCGCCGCGACGCCGAGAGGGTGCTGCACGGCAGCGAGTCGGGGACGATCGTCAGGCTTCCCGATGGCGGGTACACCGAGGCGCACGCGCCGATCCGGGTCGAGGAGGCCTACACCCTCACCC
>JAEWIK010000172.1 GCA_023387135.1 Actinomycetes bacterium
GTGTTGAGCTCGCGCCGCAGGCGCGCCCCAGCCGCCGGACGGCGGCGGCCCGCAACGCCGACTTCATCGTGTTCGCCGTCAACGGCTTCGCGCTCGCGTCGTGGATGTCGCGCGTCCCGGACGTCCGGGAGGCGCTGACCCTGACGCCCGGCGAGCTGTCGGTGCTGTTGCTGGCCATCTCGGCCGGTTCGTTGTGCGGCCTGCCCGTCGCAGGACGGATAGCGAACCGCTGGGGCGCCGCCGCCACCGTCAGGCTCGGCATGGCGATCGGCCTGGTGGGCTTCCTGCTGGCGGCCCTGGCGGTCACGCTCGGCGACTCTGTCTATCTCGTGATGCCGGGGTTGTTCCTCGCGGGCCTCGGCAGCGGGGTGTGGGACGTGGCGCAGAACCTCGAGGGGACGATCATCGAGCGCGAGCTCGGCAGGGCGATCATGCCCTGGTTCCACGCGGCATTCAGCGCGGGCACGGTGGTCGCGGCGCTGCTCGGTGCCGTCCTCACGTGGCTGAAGGTGCCGATCCTGTGGCACATCGGCGTGGTGGTCGTCCTCGGCACCGCAGGCGTGCTGTGGGCGACGACGCGCTTCCTGCACGGTTCCGGCGAGGCCGAGGCGCAGGCCGCGAGCCCCGAACCGCGCACCCGGCAGCGGTCTGCCTGGACGGAGCCGCGCACGCTGCTCATCGGCCTCATGGTGCTGGCTGCCGCCTTCACCGAGGGCACCGCCAACGACTGGATGGCGGTCGCGTTCGTCGACGGACACCACCTGCCGAACGCCGTCGGCGTGGTCGCGTTGGCCGTCTTCCTCGCCTTCATGACCGCCGGACGGATCCTCGGCACCCGCCTGCTCGACCGCTACGGCAGGATCCCCGTGCTCCGCATCCTGTTCGGCGCCGCCCTCGTTGGCTGTGCGCTGGTGGTCTTCGGCACCGCCCCGCTGGCGTTCGTGGGTGCGGCGATCTGGGGTCTCGGTGCGAGCCTGGGCTTCCCCGTGGGCATGTCGGCCGCGGCGGACGATCCGGCGCGGGCTCCGCTCAGGCTGAGCGTCGTGTCGACGATCGGCTACGGCGCGTTCCTCGCCGGTCCGCCGCTCCTCGGCTTCCTCGGTGACCACGTCGGCGTGCTGCGCGCGCTCACTGTCGTCGGCGCGGTGTCCCTCCTGGCGATGCTGGTGGTCCCCGCCGCCCGTCCGCTGCCCGCCGAGACCGACGCCGAGGTCGACGCCAAGGCCTGACCGTCCACCGGGCGAACGGCGAGGCGAAGCCCTCAGGCGTGGCCGTCGCCGTCGAGCTGTCCCACCACGTAGTCGAGGACGTCGGCGAGCACCGCGAAGGCGTCGCGGACGCCCCCGCGCGAGCCGGGGATCGCGACCACGAACGCCGGCTGTCGCCCCGGAGCGATGAGGGCGCCGGCCACCTCGCGGGAGACGAGGGCCTGCCGGGTGTGGGAGCTGCCGCGCCGCCTGATCTCCTCGGCGATCCCCGGGATCTCGAAGCTGACGAGGGACTTCACCACCGACGCCGTGTGGTCGCGCGGGCCGATCCCGGTGCCGCCGCACAGCACGACAGCCCGCGCCGACTCGCCGATGGCCCGATGGACGGCGGCCGCGATGAGGTCGGGATCGTCGGGGACCACCGCCAGGTCGGTCTCGTGCCCCAGGTCGGTGAGCAGGCTCGCCGCGAGGGTTCCACCCCTGTCGGCGTCGGCGCCCGAGGCCACCTCGTCCGACACCGTGATGACGGCCACCCTCATGGCGCCTGGACGGTGTCGGCGACGGGCGGCGCGTCGACCTTGCGCCGTCCGCGCAGAAGCAAGGCGAGCACGAGGGCGAGGGCGGCCGTCGCGACGAGCAGCCAGAGGCCGAGCGCGTACGAGTTGGTGGCGGCGTTGTAGGTGGCGCCCATGACCAGCGGCGGGAAGTAGCCTCCCAGCCCGCCCGCGGCAGCCACGACGCCGCTGACCGACCCCACCTTGTCGGGCGGTGCGAGCAGCGGGACCCAGGCGAAGACGGCGCCCATGCCGGCGCCGAGCGCGGCGGCCATCGCGAGGAAGGCGGCGCCTGTCACGATGCCTTCCGGCGGTTCGAGGCTGACGACGAAGGCGAGTACGGCGACCGCCGCCAGCGCCACAGCGGCGATCGGCTTGGAGCCGAACCTGTCGGCGAGGATCCCGCCGAGGGGACGGGCGAGGACCGCGGCGATCACGAAGCTGCCCATCCTGTTGCCGGCGCCGATCTGGTCCACCTGCTCGGGGTAGATGGTGGTGAGGTACTTCGGCAGGAAGGTCGAGAACGCGACGAACCCGCCGAACACCACCGCGTACAGGAACGACATCTGCCACGTCAGCGGCAGCTTCAGGGCGCCGGCGATCCTCGGCCATGCCGGCTGCTGGCTGGGCACCCAGGCTGGCGACTCCTTCATGGTGAACCACACCACTCCCGCCATGACCACCATGACGCCGGCGATGAGCAGGTGGGTGGGCAGGTAGCCGATGCTCGCGGCGAGCCGCGGGGTGAAGAAGGCCGACACCGCCGTGCCGACCATGCCCATGCCGAACACCCCGTTGGCGAAGCCGCGGCGCTTGGGCTCGTACCACGCGGTCGAGAACGGGATGCCGACGGCGAAGACCGTGCCCGCCACGCCGAGGTAGAACCCGGCGGCGATGAGCAGCCAGAAGATCTTCAGGCTGCCCGCCAGCGCGACCAGCAGGACCGCGGGCATGGACCCGAGCAGGATGGCGGTGAACATCTTCCTTCCGCCGTACCTGTCGGTGAGGGCGCCCACGAGCACCCTGCCGAGCGCGCCGACCAGGACGGGGGTCGCGAGCATGAGTGAGATCTGGGTCTCGCCGAGCCCCATCTCGGTCGCGTAGGTCTTCTGCAGCGGGGCGATGGACATCCACGCCCAGAAGCCCGTGGTGGAAGCGATGGTGGCCAGCACGACCTGGCCGAGTTGGCCACGCAACGCTGCGGTGGCGGTCGTGTTCATCGTTGTCCTCGTTCTCTGTCGCGGGTACCGACGGGGTCCCAACCGCGGATGCGGCCGTGGCTGGGAGTGCTGGGTGCCTCGTCCCTGCTGCGGTAGACCACGTAGGGACGGAAGAGGTAGTGGAGCGGCGCCGTGAAGGCGTGGACGAGCCTGCTGAACGGCACGAGAGCGAACAGGGCCAGCCCGACCAGGATGTGCACCTTGAACTGCCAGGTGGCAGCGGCCATGGCCGAGACGTCGGGCTGCAGGACGAGCAGCGAGCGGAACCAGATCGAGACGGTCTCGCGGTAGTTGTGTTCCTCGCCGGTCGGCTGGTGACCCCCCGTCAGCGTGGCGAGCAGGCCGAGCACGATGGCGGCGGTCAGCACGACGTACATGAGCTTGTCGTTGCGCGTGGTGGCGAGGAACACCGGGCCGGTGGTGCGGCGCCGGTAGATGAGCATCGCGATGCCGACGAGGGTGGCGACCCCCGCCAGGGTGCCGGCGGTGAGCGCGATGAGGTGGTAGGTCTCCTGGCTGATGACGAGGTCGGTCCACGCCTTGGGGACGAGCAGGCCCAGCAGGTGCCCGCCCAGCACGACGAGCAACCCGAAGTGGAACAGCGGCGAGGCGATCCGCAGCAGCCGGGACTCGTAGAGCTGCGAGGACCTGGTGGTCCAGCCGAACTGGTCGTACCTGTAGCGCCAGACCAGCCCGGCGACCAGCGCGAGGGCGACGAGGTAGGGCAGCACGCCCCAGAGCAGGAAGTCCATCTCAACTCCTCACGACGTCGGAAAGGCCGACGAACTCGAGCGGTTGCGCCTCGCCGAAGCGGGCCTGCACCTCGGCAAGGCTCTGGGGGGACGCGCCCGGCAGGCAGTCGCACAGCGCGACCAGCACCCCCGCGTGCGGCAGGCCGTCCTTGAGCAACCCCAACCTGATGAGTTCGATGCTCGCCCGGAACCGTTCGAGCAGGGCGAGCCCCTCCGCCGGCCGAGCGACGGCGAACTCCAGCAGCATCGGCAGGTAGTCGGGCAGCTCGCCGCGGGTGTCGACGAGGAGCCCTGAATCGCGGTACGCCTGCTTGATCTCGGCGAGCACCTGCCCGCGCCGGCGCGTGTCGCCCTCCGTCCAGTAGGTGAGGTGCAACGCGTGCTTGCGCGAGAGGTCGAACTCCTGGACGTGGAACGACTGGGAGTCGGCCAGCGGCTGCCCGCGCAGGTGGGCGAGGACGGGGGCGAACCCGTCGAGCGCGCCGGCGTCGGCGACCGCCGCCTCGATGAGGTCGAGCCTCGCGAGCAACTCGTCGTCGGGGTAGGAAAGGCAGAGCGCCGCCGCCTGGAGGACGACGGCCGTCCGGGCCCGGCGGGCGGTCATGCCCCGGCCTCCGGGTCCTGGTTCCCGTCCCAGTTCAGCATGCCGGCCCGGTTGGTCAGGCTGGCGGTGGACGCCGCCTCCTCGGCCTCGCGGCGCCGCTTGAGGGCAGTGTAGGTCTCGAGCGCGACGGGCACCGGACGGCCCGACGCCTCGCCGAAGGGACCTGAGCCGTACATGCCGGGACCGTCCTCGAAGTCGAGCGAGCAGGCGAGTTCCTCCAGCCCGTGGGCCTCCTCCTGATGCGCCTTGGGGATGACGTAGCGGTCCTCGTACTTGGCGATCGCCAGCAGCCGGTAGAGCTGTTCGAGGGCTTCGGGAGTCATGCCGACGGCGGCGGCGAGCTCGGCGTCCCTCCCGGTGCCGAGGGTGACCCCGCGCATGTACGAGCGCATCGCGGCGAGCTTCTGCAGGACGTCGGTGACCAGGGCGGTGTCCCCTGCGGTGAACAACTCGGCGAGGTAGCCGACGGGGATGCGCAGGGCGTCGATGGCCCCGAACAGGTTCCCGGCGGCCTCGGCGTCGTGCCCCTGGCCGCGCAGCAGGTCAACGACCGGCGACAGCGGCGGGATGTACCAGACCATCGGCATGGTCCGGTACTCGGGGTGCAGCGGGAGCGCCACCCGGAAGTGCTTGATGAGCGCGTAGATCGGGGAGCGTTGCGCGGCCGCGATCCAGTCGTCGGACATGCCGGCGGCCTTGGCGAGGGCGACCACCTCGGGATCGTTGGGGTCGAGGATCAGGTCGAGTTGCGCCTGGTAGAGCTCGTCGTCCGGCACTGACGCCGCCGCGGTCACTGCCTCGGGGTCGTACAGGATGATGCCGAGGTAGCGGAGCCTGCCCACGCACGTCTCCGCGCACACTGTCGGCAGGCCCACCTCCAGGCGGGGGTAGCAGAACGTGCACTTCTCGGCCTTGCCGGAGCGGTGGTTGAAGTAGATCTTCTTGTAGGGACAGCCGGTGATGCACTGCCGCCAGCCGCGGCAGCGGTCCTGGTCGACGAGCACGATCCCGTCCTCGGCCCGCTTGTAGATGGCGCCCGAAGGGCACGACGCCATGCACGACGGGTTGAGGCAGTGCTCGCAGATTCGCGGCAGGAAGAACATGAAGCTCTTCTCGTACTCGAACCGGATCTGCTCGTTGGCCTCCTGCCGCAGCTTCTCCACGATGGGGTCGGTCTCGCCGGTGGCGTGGACGCCGCCGAGGGAGTCGTCCCAGTTCGCCGACCACGTGATCTGGGTGTCCTCGCCGGTGATCAGCGACTTCGGCCGGGCGACGGGGAAGTCGTCGCCGAGCGGCGCGCTGATCAGGTTCTGGTAGTCGTAGGTCCACGGCTCGTAGTAGTCGCCGAGTTCGGGCTGGACGGGCGAGGCGAAGATGCTGAGCAGCTTCTGGAAGCGCCCGCCCGAGCGCAGCTTCAGCCCGCCGGACGGGGTGCGCACCCAGCCTCCCCGCCACTTCTCCTGGTCCTCGTAGCGGCGTGGATAGCCGAGGCCCGGCCGGGTCTCCACGTTGTTGAACCACACGTACTCGGTGCCGGCCCGGTTCGTCCACGCCTGCTTGCACGTGACCGAACACGTGTGGCAGCCGATGCACTTGTCGAGGTTCATCACCATCCCGACCTGGGCCATCACTCGCTTCGGCGTGCGTGCCATCAGTACGTCACCTCCTGCGAGCGGCGGCGGACGGTGGAGACGATGTCTCGCTGCACTCCCGTCGGGCCGAGGTAGTTGAACGCGTACGCCAGCTGGGCGTACCCGCCGATCAGGTGGGTCGGCTTGAGCAGGATGCGGGTCACCGAGTTGTGGATGCCGCCGCGCTTCCCTGTCGCCTCCGACTTGGGGACGTCGATGGTGCGCTCCTGCGCGTGCTGCACGTAGCAGATGCCGTCGGGCAGCTTGTGCGTCACGACCGCCCTCGCGACGAAGACGCCGTTGGCGTTCGTCAGTTCGATCCAGTCGTTGTCGGCGACCCCGATGCTGGCCGCGTCGTTGACGCTGAGCCAGGCCTGCGGACCACCCCGTCCGAGGCTCAGCATGAGCAGGTTGTCCTGGTACTCGGAGTGGATCGACCACTTGTTGTGCACGGTGAGGTAGCGCAGGGTGATCGCCTTCTCGCCCGTGGGCCCGAGCTCGGGTTCGCCGAAGGCGCGCGCCATGTCCAGCGGCGGACGGAAGGTGGGCAGCTGCTCGCCCGCGTCGATGATCCAGTCGTGGTCGAGGAAGAAGTGCATCCTGCCCGACAGGGTGTGCCACGGCTTCAGCCGCTCGGTGTTGATGGTGAAGGCGGCGTAGCGCCGTCCGCCGGTCTCCGAGCCCGACCACTCGGGGGACGTGATGACAGGCTGTGGCGCCGCCTGGGTCTGGGCGAAGGTGATCTGGCGTTCCTCCTGGCCTTCGGCGAGGTCGGCGAGTTTGCGTCCGGTCTTGGCCTCGAGGTCGTGGAAGCCCTGGGTCGCGAGGGCTCCGTTGGTCGTGCCGGAGAAGGCGAGGATGGCCTCGGCGAACCTCGCGTCGGTGTCGATGGCGGGACGGCCGGCGCCGGCTCCCGACCCCATCACGCCGTGCGTCCTGGCGAGCCGCTGGAGGGGGCCGTTCACGTCGTAGGTGACGTTCTTGATCGTGAAGCCGAGCCTGTCGGCCAGCGGCCCGACAGTCGCCAGCTTGTCGGCGATCGCCGTGTAGTCGCGTTCGACGACCGCCAGGACCGGCAGGTTGCGTCCGGGCACGGCGGGGACGTCGGTGCCGCGCCAGTCGTTGACCCTGCCACCGGGCTGGGCCACCTGGCCCGGAGTGTCGTGCTGCAGCGGGACCGCCACCAGGTCGCGGCGGACGCCGAGGTGGTCCTTGGCGAGCGTCGAGATCGCCCGCGCGAGCAGCGTGAAGAACTCGAAGTCGCTCTTCGCCTCCCACGGCGGGTCGATGGCGGGAGTGAAGGCGTGCACGAACGGGTGCATGTCGGTGCTCGACAGGTCGTACTTCTCGTACCAGGTGGCGGCGGGGAAGACGATGTCGGAGAGCAGCGTCGTCGACGTCATCCTGAAGTCGGCGCTGATCAGCAGGTCGAGCTTGCCCTCGGGCGCCTCCTCGCGGAACTTCACCACCTGCGGACGGGCCTCGGCCGCGTGCTGGTTGGGCATCAGGTTCGAGCCCGTGCCGAGCAGGTGTTTCAGGAAGTACTCGTTGCCTTTCGCCGACGAGCCGAAGAGGTTGGACCGCCACACCACCATGGTCCGCGGCCAGTTGGCGGGCGCGTCGATGTCCTCCAGCGCGCTGGCGAGGGTGCCCGCCTTGAGCTGCGCAGCCACCCACTCTCCCGGGCTGGCGGCCTCGCCTGCCGCCACCGCCGCCTCGGCCCGGTCGGCGAGGTCGAGCGGGTTGGCGTCGAACTGCGGGTAGAAGGGCATCCAGCCGAGGCGGTGGGAGAGCGCGAGCGCGTCGGCGGTGTGCAGCCCGTCCAGGCTGCCCGTCGACAGCGGGGACCTGACCCTGTCGGCCGAGTAGCCGTCGGTGCGCCACTGGTCGGTGTGCATGTACCAGTAGCCGGTGCCGATCACTGTGCGTGGCGGACGGGACCAGTCGAGCGCGTTGGCGAGGTTGAACCAGCCCGTCATCGGACGGCACTTCTCCTGGCCGACGTAGTGCGCCCAGCCGCCGCCGTTGCGGCCGATGCAGCCGGTGAGCATGAGCAGGGCGATGATCGCCCGGTAGGTGACGTCGGCGTGGAACCAGTGGCAGATGCCCGCGCCGATGATGATCATCGAACGGCCCTCGGAGACCTCGGAGTTGTTCGCGAACTCCCTGGCGATCCTGATGCACGCCTCGGCCGGCACCGACGTGATCTCCGCCTGCCACGCCGGGGTGTACGGG
>JAEWIK010000174.1 GCA_023387135.1 Actinomycetes bacterium
TTGCCCCACATCGGACGCCTGCGTTCACCCGCCCGGCCCGGTGACGTCACCGGGTCTCGTTCCACAGGAGAAACCACACTCGTGGCTGTCAAGATTCGTCTCAAGCGGCTCGGCAAGATCCGCGCCCCGCACTACCGCATCGTCGTGATGGACTCCCGCACCAAGCGGGACGGCCGCGCGATCGAGGAGATCGGCCTCTACCACCCGAAGAACGACCCCTCGGTCATCGAGGTCAAGTCGGAGCGGGCGCAGTACTGGCTCGGCGTCGGCGCGCAGCCGACCGAAGCAGTCGTCGCCCTGCTCAAGCGCACGGGTGACTGGCAGAAGTTCACCGGCGACACCTCGGAGTCCGGCGTGACCCCGCAGCCGGAGAAGAGGGACAAGGTGGCGCTGTTCAACGCGGCGCTCGCCGAGGCCGACGACGCTCCCGCCTCCGCCGCCATCTCGGTGTCGAAGAAGCGGGGGGCCGCGGACGACGCCGAGGCCGAGCCCGCCGCCGAGGCTGACGAGGCCTGAGCGTGCTGGCCGACGCACTGGAGCACCTGGTCCGCGGGTTGGTCCCCAACCCCGACGATGTCAGGGTGCGCGAATCCGACAGGGGTCGCGTCCGCACCTTCGAGGTGCGGGTACACCCTGACGACATCGGCAAGGTGATCGGACGCCAGGGCCGCACAGCCGGCGCGCTGCGTACCGTCATCGGTGCCCTCGCCGGGCGCGAGCAGGTTCGCATCGACTTCGTCGATGTCGACCGGCGGCCGAACCGGAGGCACTGAACCCTCACCCATGGCAGATCCCGTCGAGGTTCTGGTGGGCCGGGTCGGCAAGGCCCACGGCCTGCGGGGCGAGGTGACAGTCCAGACCACCACTGACTCCCCGGAGCAACGTTTCGCTCCGGGGAGTCAGTTGCACTCCGAGTCCGGTCGCGGGCTGACCGTCGGCGGCAGCCGCCTGCAGGGCGGCACCTGGGTCGTCGCGTTCGAGCAGGTCCGCGACAGGTCGGCGGCCGAGGCGCTGCGCGGCACCGAGTTGTGGGCCGAGCTTTCCGCCGACGAGGCGCAGGCGGACCCCGACGAGTTCCACGACACCGCCCTGGTCGGGCTGGCAGTGATCGCGACCGACGGCACCCCGCTGGGCACGGTCGACAGGATCCTGCACCTGCCCGCCCAGGACGTGCTCGCCGTGACCACACCGGCGGGCGAGCGGCTCGTCCCCTTCGTGGAGGACCTGGTCCCCGAGGTCGACCTCACGCGCGGCAGGGTCGTCGTCGACCCGATCCCCGGGCTGTTCGACGACCCGGCCGACGACGCGCGAGACGAGGCGCCCGATGCGTCTTGACGTCGTGTCGATCTTCCCCGACTACTTCGCCCCGTTGCGGTTGTCGCTGGTCGGCAAAGCCATCACCGCCGGCCTGGTGGACCTCGGCGTCCACGACCTGCGCGACTGGACGCACGACAGGCACCGCACAGTGGACGACACCCCTTACGGTGGCGGCGCCGGCATGGTGATGCGGCCCGACCCGTGGGGTGAGGCGCTGGACGCGCTGGTGCCCGAGGACGGCGTGCCGGCGGTGCTGGTGGTCCCGACGCCGGCCGGCGTCAGGTTCACCCAGCGGATCGCGGAAGACCTCGCCACCAGGCCGCGGCTCATCTTCGCCTGCGGCCGCTATGAAGGAATCGACGCCAGGGTGGCCGAGTACGCAGCCACCCGCATGGAGGTGCTCGAGACCAGCCTCGGCGACTACGTCCTCAACGGCGGGGAGGTGGCCGCGCTGGCGATGATCGAGGCCGTGGTCAGGCTGCTGCCCGGCGTCATCGGGAACCCCGAGTCGCTGGCCGAGGAGTCCCACGGCGCGGAACTCGCGGGGCTGTTGGAGTACCCGGTCTACACCAAGCCCGCGTCGTGGCGTGGCTTCGAGGTGCCGCCCGTCCTGCTGTCGGGCCACCACCAGCAGGTGGCCGCCTGGCGCGCCGAACAGTCGCTGGAGCGGACCAGGAGGATTCGGCCGGACCTGCTCGGCGGCGTGGGGGACTGATCCCCGGCCCGTCCGAGCCCTGCTTTTCCCAACCTCCTCGTGTCGTAAATCCACGGAATCCACGTTTCGTCCAGTGCGTGTCCGTGATGTGAGATGTACGCGCGTGAAAAGGCACTATGGTCGGACAGCCGCGTCCGCTCTGACTAGGGTGACCCTGTGGCGACTACAACTCTTACCCCACACCAGAAAGCCGTCCGGTCCACGGTCGCGTTGAAGGCCCTGATGGCCGTCACCGGCCTGATACTGGTCACCTTCCTCCTGGTGCACATGTTCGGCAATCTCAAGATGTTCCTCGGGGCCGAGGCGTACAACGAGTACGCGGAATGGCTCAAGCAGGAGGTCGGGCACCCGTTCCTGCCGTACGGCTGGTTCATCTGGATCTTCAGGTTCGGCCTGCTGGCGTCCGTCGTGCTGCACATGTACTCGGCGGTCACCCTCTGGCTGCGCGCCAAGGAAGCCAGCCCGGCGACGTACGAGGCCAAGAAGAAGCTGGCCCAGACCTACTCGGCGCGCACCATGCGCTGGGGCGGCGTCATCCTGGCGCTCGGCCTGCTGTGGCACCTCACGCAGTTCACCATTGCCCCGACCAACCCCAACAACGCCTACCTCTCGGTGATCGAGGCGTTCCAGCACTGGTGGTTCGTCCTGCTCTACGCGGCGTGGATGGTGACGGTCTGCATGCACATCCGGCACGGCTTCTGGAGTGCCTTCACCACCCTGGGCGCCAACACGAGCCCCAAGGCGAGGGTCGTCCTCAACGGCTGTGCCTGGGTCGTCGCCCTGCTGCTCTACATCGGCTTCATGATCATGCCGGTGGCCGTCCTGACCGGAGTCCTGACTGGAGTGCAAGCCTGATGACAACGATTGAGAAGCCCGCTCCCGCGCGTACGAGCGAGCCGGCCGGAGCGGTCCCCACCGACTTCTACCAACTCGGCGCGGAGATCCACGACACCAAGGCTCCCGCCGGCCCGATCGAGGGCAAGTGGGCCAAGCGCAAGTTCGAGGCCAAGCTGGTCAACCCCGCCAACCGCCGCAAGCTGACGGTCATCATCGTCGGCACCGGCCTGGCGGGCGGCGCGGCCGCCGCGTCCCTGGGGGAGGCCGGGTACAACGTCCTGAACTTCTGTTACCAGGACAGCCCCCGCCGCGCCCACTCGATCGCCGCCCAGGGCGGCATCAACGCGGCCAAGAACTACCGCAACGACAACGACTCGACGTTCCGGCTGTTCTACGACACAGTCAAGGGCGGCGACTACCGCGCCCGGGAGACCAACGTCTACCGCCTGGCCGAGGTCAGCGCGAACATCATCGACCAGTGCGTCGCGCAGGGGGTGCCGTTCGCCCGTGAGTACGGCGGCCTGCTCGACACCCGCTCGTTCGGCGGCGTGCAGGTGCAGCGCACCTTCTACGCCCGCGGCCAGACGGGCCAGCAGCTCCTGATCGGCGCCTACCAGGCGCTGGAGCGCCAGGTCGCCGCCGGCACCGTGAAGATGTACACGCGCCACGAGATGCTCGAACTCATCGTCGCCGACGGCAAGGCCCGCGGCATCGTCACCCGTGACATGGTGACGGGCGAGGTCGAGAGCTATTTCGCCGACGCCGTCGTGCTCTGCACCGGCGGTTACGGCAACGTCTTCTTCCTGTCGACCAACGCCATGGGCTGCAACGTGACCGCCAACTGGCGGGCACACCGCAAGGGCGCCTACTTCGGCAACCCCTGCTACACGCAGATCCACCCGACCTGCATCCCGGTCCACGGCTCCAACCAGTCGAAGCTGACCCTGATGTCGGAGTCGTTGCGCAACGACGGTCGCATCTGGGTGCCCAAACGCGCCGAGGACTGCGACAAGGACCCGCGGGACATCCCCGAGGCCGACCGCGACTACTACCTCGAGCGGATCTACCCGGCGTTCGGCAACCTGGTGCCGCGTGACATCGCGTCCAGGCAGGCCAAGAACATGTGCGACGAGGGACGCGGCGTCGGCCCGGCCGTCGTCGAGTACGACGCCGAGGGCAACGAACGGCGCGTGCGCCGCGGTGTGTACCTCGACTTCGCCGACGCGATCGGTCGCCTCGGCAAGGACGGCGTCTCGGCCCGCTACGGCAACCTGTTCGACATGTACGCCCAGATCACCGGCGAGAACCCGTACGAGACCCCGATGCGGATCTACCCGGCCGTGCACTACACGATGGGCGGACTGTGGGTCGACTACGACCTGTCGAGCAACATCCCCGGCCTGTACGTGTGCGGTGAGGCGAACTTCTCCGACCACGGCGCGAACCGTCTCGGTGCCTCGGCGCTGATGCAGGGCCTGGCCGACGGCTACTTCGTCCTGCCGAACACGATCAACGACTACCTGGCAGCCGGTCCGTTCCCCAAGGTGGACGGGTCGCACCCCGCGGCGCAGGAGGCCCTGGAGTCGGTGAAGGGCAGGATCGACAAGCTGTTGTCGATCAAGGGCAGCCGCACGGTTGACTCCTTCCACAAGGAACTCGGCCACATCATGTGGGAGTACTGCGGGATGGAGCGCAACGAGGCTGGCCTGATGAAGGCCATCGGGCTCATCCGCCAGCTCCGCGAGGAGTTCTGGTCGGACGTCAAGGTGACGGGTGTGAACGAGGACCTGAACCAGACCCTCGAGCGCGCAGGCAGGGTCGCCGACTTCATGGAGCTCGGCGAACTCATGTGCATCGACGCCCTGCACCGCCGCGAGTCCTGCGGTGGACACTTCCGGTCGGAGAGCCAGACCGAGGACGGCGAGGCGCTGCGTCACGACGACGAGTTCCTCTACGTCGGTGCCTGGGAGTTCACCGGCGACAAGCCCGTCCTGCACAAGGAACCCCTCGAGTACGAGTACATCGAGCTGAAGCAACGGAGTTACAAGTGAACGTCACCCTGCGCGTATGGCGCCAAGCAAACGCCCAGGCAGAAGGGCAGATGGTTACCTACCAGGTCCAGGACGTGTCCCCTGACATGTCCTTCCTGGAGATGCTCGACCTGCTCAACGAGGACCTCACGGTCAAGGGCGAGGAGCCGGTGGCCTTCGACCACGACTGCCGCGAGGGCATCTGCGGCATGTGCGGCGTCGTGATCAACGGGACCGCCCACGGGCGCGGCAACTCGCCGGTCCCGACCACGACCTGCCAGCTCCACATGCGGTCCTTCGCCGATGGCGCGACCATCGACGTCGAGCCGTGGCGGGCCGGGCCGTTCCCCGTCCTGAAGGACCTCGTCGTCGACCGTTCGGCCTTCGACAGGATCATCCAGGCCGGCGGCTTCGTGTCGGTGAACACAGGCTCGGCGCCGGACGCCCACGCGGCCCCGGTCTCCAAGCTCAAGGCCGACCGTGGCTTCGACGCCGCGACCTGCATCGGCTGTGGCGCCTGCGTGGCGGCCTTCCCGAACTCGTCGGCCATGCTGTTCACCGCCGCGAAGATCACGCACCTGGCGATGCTCCCGCAGGGCCAGCCCGAGCGGTACACCCGGGTGAAGTCGATGATCGCAGCGCACGACGCCGAAGGCTTCGGCGGCTGCACCAACATCGGCGAGTGCTCGGCCGTCTGCCCCAAGGAGATCCCGCTCGACACGATCAGCCAGCTCAACCGCGACCTGATCGCCTCGCTGTTCAAGAAGGACGGCAAGTAGC
>JAEWIK010000178.1 GCA_023387135.1 Actinomycetes bacterium
GGTGGTCTTCATCAACTCGGGAGCCGGCCTGAACGGCAACCGCGGCTTCTCGGTGTACGCGGCCAGCAAGTTCGCCCTGACGGGGCTCGCGCAGTCGCTGCGGGAGGACGAACGGGGACGCATCAGGGTGACGTCGCTGCACCCCGGCAGGGTGGCCACCGACATGCAGGTCGAGCTGCGGGCAGCCGAGGGCGGCGACTTCGTACCGGACGCCTACCTCACGCCGCAGGATGTCGCGCGCACGGTGAGGCTCGCTGTCGACCTGCCGCCGGGGGCGAGCATCGAGACGCTCCGCATCAACCACTCCTGAGCGGGGCGGCCGAGGAGGTCGCTGCTGCGCGCCGGCTACAGCCAGCGCTTGGCGCGGAACAGGAAGAACAGGCCGACGGTGCCGATGAGCATGAGCACCACGCTCTGCACCAGGCCGGTCGCCTGGCTGAACCCCGGGTAGGGGATGTTCTGGCCGAACCAGCCGGTGACGGCGGTGGGCACGGCGATGATGGCAGCCCACGCCGCGAGCTTCTTCATCACCTCGTTGAGGCCCGCTTCCTGCAGGGAGAGGTTGGTCTCGAACGCGCTGGCGACCAGGTCGCGCAGCGAGTCCAACCACTCCGACGCCCTGATGACGTGGTCGTACAGGTCATCGAAGTAGCCGTCCAGTTCGTGCGGCGTGCCGGTCTCCCCCGCGCGGAACCTCATCACCGACGCGACGACCTCGCGCATCGGGAGCACCACCTTGCGCAACCCCACCATCGACTTGCGCAGCCTGAACACCCGCTGCTGCACCTGCTGGGTGCGGACCTGGGTGGAGAAGAGCAGGTCGTCGAGTTCCTCGACGGCGTCGTCGAGCTGTTCGAGGGCCACGAAGTGGGCGTCCACCAGCGAATCGAGCAGCCCGTGGACGAGCGCGCCGACCCCGAGGTGGAGCAGCCCGTCGGCCTCCCAGCGCTCCTGCACGTCGTCCATGTCCACGACGTCGGACGTCCTGACGGTCACCAGCGCGTGCGGCAGGACGAACGCCGAGATCCTTCCCGTGACGAGCTCGACGTCCCCGCCGGGCCCTGTCTCGACCCTGGCGCCGTAGCAGGTGAGGAAGGAGTGGGTGGCGTGCCTGGTGGCCTTCGGGCGCTCGTGCGGCGCCACGGCGTCCTCGACGGCGTGCCTGTCGAAGTTCAGTTCGGCGGCCAGCGCCTCCAGCAGCCCCGGATCGGGTTCCAGCAGGTCGACCCAGGTCAGGCAGGCGTCATTGCCGAGCCAGTCGCTCAGGTCGTCGAGCTCGAAATCCTGGGCCACGACTTTCCCGTCGCGCCAGGCCCGGCTGGTCACCCTGCTCACGCCAGACAGCATGGCACAGGGAATCGCCGGCACCCGGGCAGGCTCTCGCCAGTCGCCCCGACGGCGGCACCTCACGAGCTCGCGAGCAGCCGCTCGAACTCCTTGCGGAGCTTCTTCTGGTTGGGCAGGCAGCCCGACCTGGGGTTCGCCCTGACGTACTCGCGATGGCACCGCTCGAGGTCCGCCCTGTCGAGGTGCGCGAGCCAGGGCATCGCGAGCCCTTCCAGCGCGACCAGCGACCAGTACTCGGCGACGTCGATCCGCTTCTCGCCCAGGACGAGGCGAACCGCCCTCGCGAGCGGCTCGCCCCCTCCCGCGCCGCCGGCGAGACAGGCGGACACGCCGGCGGCCAGCGCCTCCAGGTCGGATCGTGCCTGGGCGTGGATCGGGTCGTCAGCGAAGGGACGGCGCTGGGACAGGAAGGTCGAAGCGCGCCGCACCTTCGCGGTCCTCCCCTTCAGCTCGACGATCTCTCCCAGGTACCTGCGATAGCGCGCCTCGAAGGCTCGGGCGGCATCCTCCAGGCTCATGGGGGATCCTCAGCGGCGGTTGTACTTGGCGAGATCGAGCGCCACGGCGACGGCGATGATGACGCCCTTGATGATCTGCTGCCAGTAGGCGTTGACGCCGATGAACACCAGGCCGTAGGCGATGATCTGGAAGGTCAGGACGCCGATGATGATGCCCTTGACCTTGCCGATGCCGCCCGCCAGCGAGACCCCGCCCACGACACAGGCGGCGATGGCGTCGAGTTCGTAGCCGGTCCCGTAGTTGTTGGTGGCACCACCGGTCCGCGCCGCCTCCATGATGCCGCCGAAGGCGTACATGCACGCGCCGAGGATGAAGATGATGAGGATCGTCAGGTAGGAGTTGACGCCCGACACCCTCGCCGCCTCGGGGTTGCCGCCCACCGCGTAGACGTTCTTGCCGAAGGTCGTCTTGTTCAGGACGAACCAGATGATGACGCAGGCCACGACCGCGTAGACGACGAGAATGGAGACGCCGCGGAAGCTGGTGCCCAGCGCCGTGTCGAGCCACGCCCAGTCGGGGCCTTCCGCCAGCTTGGTCTGCCCGATGGCGGTGAAGTCGGCCCGCAGCTCGCCGATCGGCTGGCCGCTGGTCGGAGGCTTGGCGAAGTAGAGCGAGACGACGCCGTAGACGATCACCTGCGTCGCCAGGGTGGCGATGAAGGGGTGCATCTTGAACTGCGCGACCAGGAAACCGTTGAACAGGCCGAAGATCGCGCACGCCACGATGGCGATCAGGATCGGCCAGAGGATGAACCATTCGCCCAGTTCCGGCCAGAACTTGCTGGGGTAATCGGGCTTCTGGATCAGCGAGGCCACCACGACGGCGGACAGCCCGACCATGCGGCCGGCCGAGAGGTCGGTGCCGGCGATGATCAGGGAGAAGCTCACGCCGAGGGCGATCAGCATCTTGGGGGCCGACTGCATGAGGATGTCGGCCATCGAGTTGACCTGCATGAAGTTCGGCTGGATGAAGCACAGCACGATCACGAAGACCAGCATCGCCAGGATGATGGCGTTGTCGAGCGCGAAGGAGCCGACCTTCGAGCGGGACAGGTCGACGAGCGCCGTGCCGCTGCGCGATCCCCTGCTGAGTAGCCCTGCCACGCCGAAGACGATCACCCCGACGCCGATGATGGCGAGCAGGATGGGCAGGTCGCTGACCGCCGCGTGATCGGCGAGATGCTGCCACAGGCCGCCGCCCACCGCCAGCACGAGGCCCAGTGCCACCCAGCCCAGGTTGAACAGC
>JAEWIK010000185.1 GCA_023387135.1 Actinomycetes bacterium
GGGCCTGGCGGCGTCGCGGGGACGCCCGTCGAGGCTTGGGGCCGCGCCTACCGTTGAGGGATGGCACAGATCAAGCGGCGCGAAGACGTCAACCCCGACGAGGGCGAGCGCGAGTATGGCGATGTCGAGTTCGCCGATCCGGTGAACAACAAGTATCCGATCGACACCGAGGAGCACGTCAGGGCGGCGTGGGCCTACGTGAACAAGAAGTCGAACGCCGACAAGTACTCCTCCGCCGAGGAGGTCGACAGGATCAAGGGCCGCATCAAGAAGGCGGCCAAGCGCTTCGACATCGAGATCGACGAGGACTGACAGCCCCGACGACGGGTTTCCGAGCGAGCCGGCGAGGGTACTCGTCTTCTCGTGTGGACAATCCTCGTGATCCTGTTGCTCATCTGGCTGGCCATGTCGGTCGCCGGCTTCGTCATCAAGGGCCTGCTGTGGCTCGCCGTCGTCGGCATCATCCTCTTCGTGGCGACAGCCGCCTACGGCTTCATCAAGAACAGGGCAGGCGGCACCCGCGTCTGACCGGGTAGACCGGCTGAACTCCGGCGGTACAAGCCCCTGGCGCGCCGATCCACGCGCCGACACCCTCTGACGGGGCTAGTTTCGTGCGAGCGTGGAGCCGAGTTGTCACGTAGGCCCAACAGAGAGAAGCCTCACGGCCGCCGGGCAGTGGCGATTCAGGTTGGGCGGCGCTACTCGACTATCTGCTCGATCGCGTCAAGGAACCGCTGGGGCTCCTCAAAGAGGGGGCTATGCGCGGAGTTCTCGAAGCTGTAGAAACCGCGACGGGGGGCGTCGACCGCGTCGAAGTACTGCCGCTGCAGGTCGTAATTGACTGTGTAGTCGTGTAGTCCTGCCATGAAGTAGACGGGGATGGTGAAATGGCGCGCCGTTTCGGACAGGTCAGTTTCCATCATCTGCCGGTGCAGGTCGGTCTGGCTATTAAGGAAAGACTTCGCCCGCCAGATATTCACCTTCTCGCCCAAGGTATACGCGGCGCACTCCATCACTGGAAGAAATATCCCCGTGATGACTGAGTTCATGGTTCTCGTAGAACCAACCCCGAGTTCGTGCATGGCGGTGTCTCGCAGCGCCGAGGTGGAGAAAGAATCCAGGGCTGCTTCACTGCTGTGGACATCGAATTGCTGCAACTCGGCGACCCGCCCGCTGTTACCGATCCTGCTGTACTGGTCTAGCAGGTAGTCGTAGGCCAGCATCTCCGATCGTGCCTGGTCGGAGATTTGGCTCACTCCGATGTAGGCCTCGTACAGTTCGGGGTTACTGGCGGCCGACTGGATACCGATGAACGAGCCCCACGAGTGGCCCATCAGGTATACCTTCTGTCGGCCGAAGCGCTCACGAAGGTACTGCGCGACGCTCGCCGTGTCGCGCACGAGTTGCTCCACGGTTATGTCCTGTGCAGCCTCGCCCGGGTGGTAGGACAAGCCCGCTCCGCGCTGCTCCCAGTAGCATACGACGAAGTGATCCTCGAGACCGGTCTCGTACTTGTCGAACATGAAGTATTCCGGCATTCCCGGCCCACCGTGAAGGAATAACAGAACCGGCTTGCGGGCATCCCTGCCGCGTATGAACATGCCTTGCTCGGTGCCGTTGATGCTGACCCAGGTCTTCTCGGAAATGCTATTGGGGACGGGTTTCCCCTTCTCGTCCGTGATCGGCTCGACGGTGCCCGGGCTCCTGACGGCGAAATAGACTACAACCGCTGCTGCGCCGGCAAGGACTGTTCCAAGAACGATCGCGGTTACCTTGAGTGCTCTCCGAACTGACAATCTCGTCATGGCAAGTGACTCCGCATAGAAGGTCGGTGCAGCGTTGCATCGACGGCCGTGATCATGCGTACGACAAACCGTAGTATAACCTCACTTGCCTGATGCAATTCCTTGTATCAGTCGTCAGTGTGAGCGGGTGCAGGCTTCCAGCGAGCTAGGTCCGATCGCTTTGGAGGGCGCCGATCGCGCCCTCCACGGCCGCGACCACGATGCGATCGAGCCACTCCGGCACCGGACCGCCTACGTACTGACGCACGATGCCGTACGGCACCTGGATGACGACGGTAGCCACCTCGTCGAAGCCGGCATGCGGGATGAGTTCTCCCGCCAGCTCCGCGAGCCTGGCGTAGATAGCGTCGTTAACGGTTCTGGCCCTCTCGCGCAGGTTCACCGGCCCTACGGTGGCCAGATCGACCTGCCGCCACAGCGTCATGGCGAGGGCTTCGTCCGGGTGGGCGCGGCAGTACGAGGGAAGTGCCGCTGAGACTCGCACTACCTCAACGTCGCGGTGGGTCGTCGCGCACCACGTTGGCTCGGTTGGTGTTTCGTCGTGGCAGCCGCGCTCGGTCTTCCGATGATGCCCGAAGGGGCTTCTGGCTGATCGGGCTGCTGGGCGTCTGGATCATCGTGTCTGCCGGTCGTGCACGGTCGGTTCCGAGTGCGGCCTGAGCGAACCCGGACGGTGCGGCGTCCCCAGGGTGTTCCACAGACGCACCCACGCGTATATAGTCGGATATATACCGAGAGCGGAGGTGGAGATGGCCCTCACCAGCGTCAATCTGAACCCGGAGTTGCTGGAGCGTGCGAGGCAGTTGACTGGCGAACGGTCGAATCGCGCCGTCCTCGACCTGGCGCTGCGGCGGCTGATCGCGTCGAAGCAGAAGCGGGCGATGATCGACGGTATCGCCGCGCTGGCGGACCTGCCCTCAGAACTGGGTGCGCCGGTCGTCCCGCCCTCTGCCACGGCCTGATGACCGATTACCTGGTGGACAACTCGGTCTGGGCGCGGCTCGCGTCCGGCGACCCGGCCATCGAGGCGCGGTTGCGGCAGATCGAGCGTGCTCCGGCCGACCTGTTCGTCACCTGCCCGCCGCAGGTGCTCGAGTTCTGCCACAGCGCGCGAACCCCCGAGGAGCACGCGTGGTACCGCGAGCAGATCACGCTGGGATTCCCGCTCGAGAACTGTCCGGACGAATCGCTCGTACTCGGCATCCAGGGTGCGTTGTGGAACTCCGGCTTGGTGCGGGCGGCGGGCGCGCTGGACATCCTCATCGCGGGATACGCCATCGCGAACGACGCCACGGTGCTGACCGCGGACCACGACTTCGACCACATCGCCAAGGTCTGCGACCTCGCGCACGAGTACGTCGCACCGACGAGTGAGGAGAGACTCGCCGACCTATGAGTGATCGCGGTCACGCTCCGCAGGTCCTCTCGACACTCCAGGGGTGCGTCGCCACCGAGTTCGACGTGGCTGTGTCCCACGCCACCTTTCCCGTGCGACGGGGTCGTCATTGGTCTGGCTCGGCTGCCGATCGTCAGGGGCGGGCGGGGGAGAGCAGCGCCTGGGCCACGTCGAGCCCGAGGCGCTCGGCCGCGGCAGCGTCCGCGACGGCGGCGTCACGGTGGACGTGGCAGTAGTCGACGCCGGCGTGGCCGGAGAGGTCGGCGGCCAGCACGAGGGAGTCGCCGTCGAAGCGCGCGAAGGCTCCCACCGCCGTCGTGCAAGTGGCCTCCACTCCGCGGAGCACCGCGCGCTCGGCGGTCACGGCGAGCCGGGTGGTCGGGTCGTCGAGTTCGGCGAGTCGGACGGCGAGGGCGCCGCCCTGCCTGCACTCGACGGCGAGCGCACCCTGCGCGGGCGCCGGCAGCATGACGGCGGGGTCGAGAAGTTCGACTGCCTCGCCCAGCCTGCCGAGCCGTTCGAGGCCGGCGGCCGCGACGACGACGGCTTCCACCTCACCGGAGGCCGCCTTGCGCACCCTGGTGTCGATGTTGCCGCGCAGCGGGACCACCACGAGATCCGGCCGGACGCGGTTCAGCGCGGCGGCGCGGCGCGGCGACGAGG
>JAEWIK010000205.1 GCA_023387135.1 Actinomycetes bacterium
GCTCTCAGTAGGTGATGTCGACGGGCTCGCGACGCTCGGCCGACTCCATGATGGCGAGCACGATGAGGCTGACCTTCGCCGAGTCCTCCAGGCTCACCTTGAACTCCTCGCCGCTGGCCAGGCAGTCGACGAACGACCTGATGGACTGGAAGGCGAAGCCTGCCGGGTAGCCGAAGACCAGGTCGCGGACCAGGACGTCCGGCACCGTGACGCGTTCGTCGGTGTACTTCTGGATCAGGTTGTGGCTGGACGCGTCGATCGAGATCATGCCCGCGCTGCCGACCGCCGTGAACTTGATGTCGTTCACGTTCGGCATGGCGTTGGGGTTGATCCAGCCGTTCTCCATGTGGGCGATGCCGCCGCCGGCGAACTCCAGCGTCGTGAGGTAGGTGTCGACGGTGTCGACCCCCATCTCCTTCAGCAGGCCCGAGCGGGAGACCGAGTACACCCGCTTCACCTCGTCGTCGAAGAACCAGCGCAGGGTGTCGACGCTGTGGCTGCCGAGGAACCACAGGATGGACGACTGCGCCGCCCACGGCAGCAGGTCGGTCGCCACGCACTTCACGTCGTTCAGCCGCATGTAGGCGTTCTGCAGGACGCCGAGTTCGCCGTCCACGACGCTCTGCCTTGCGACGTTGAAGGGCGGGCTGAACCGGTTGTGGAGGTCGACCATCGCCCTGACCCCGGCGCCGGTGATGGCGTCGGTCATCCGGAAGACGTCGGGACGGGTGGTCGCCAGCGGCTTCTCGATGAGCATGTGGAGGCCGCGCCTGGCCGCCGCGACGGCGATGTCGGCGTGCGCGAAGTCGGGGGTGACGATGGCCACCGCGTCGAGGCCGGCCTTGTCGAACATCTCCTCGTAGGAGGAGTACCAGGCCGAGATCCCCAGCTTCGCCGCGAGGTTCCTCGCCTTCTCGGCGTTGCTGTCGCAGACCGCGACGACGGTGCTCGCGGGGTGTGCCTGGTAGATCTTCGCGTGCGTCTCACCCCAGGTGCCCGCGCCGACGATCCCCATCCTGATTGCTGAATCCGTCACATCTGTCTCCTTCTGTCTCTGCTGACATACCGGCGCACCCAGGCGTCGTTGCTCTGGTGGTTCATCCCTTGACGGCTCCGAAGGTGAGGCCGCGGATCATGTAGCGCTGCACGGCGATGGCGAAGACGAGCACCGGCAGGGCCGCAAGGACGCCGGTCGCCGCCATCTCGCCCCACTTCACGCCGGAGACCGAGAGGTACATCATCACCGAGGTCGGGATGGTCTTCGCGTGCACGACGGTGAGGAAGTTGGCGAACACGAACTCGTTCCACGAGTTGATGACGCAGAAGATGGCCGTTGCCACCATGCCCGGTAGCACGAGCGGGAAGACGATCCTGCGCAGCGTCTGGAAGCGGGTGCAGCCGTCGACGAAGGCTGCCTCCTCCAACTCCACCGGAACGTCCTCGATGAAGCCGCGCATCATCCAGATCGTGAAGGGGATGTTGAACGTCGTGTAGCAGATGATGAGGATCACCGTCGTGTCGACGAGGTGGGCGAGCGAGGCCATCAGGAAGAACGGGATCACGACGGCCATGGCGGGCAGGAAGCGCTGGCTCAGCACCCAGAACGCCCTGTCCTCGCGCTGCCGCCAGTTGAAGCGGGCGAAGCCGTAGGCGGCCAGCGTACCGAGCACCAGCGAGATCAGCGTGTTCACGACGGCGACGATGAGGCTGTTGATGAAGTAGGGCGCGATGATGCCGCTCTGGATGAGGGAGTTGTAGCTCTCGAGCGTCAGCTCGGCGAAGATCTTCGTGGGCTGCAGGACGTCCACCCGGTGCCTGAGGCTGACCGCCACCATCCAGGCGAACGGGAACAGGAAGAGCACGCTCATCACCACCATGGTGGTTCCGCGTCCGAAGGTCGCCGCCTTCTTGCGTGTGCGACTGCCGACGATCATGTCAGTCCTCCTTGCGCTGCTGGCGGATGAGAATGCGGGAGACGACGATCGTCAGCACGAGCAGGACTATCGCCACCGCCGAGGCTCGACCGATGAGCCCGTTCTGGGCGTTGGCGAGGCGGTACACGTGGAGGCTGAGGAACTCGGTGGCGTTGCCCGGGCCGCCCTGGGTCAGGACGAACGCTGTGTCGAAGAGCTTGAGGGAGTCCAGCGCGCGCAGCAGCAGGGCGAGGTAGAGCAGCTTGCGCAGCATGGGGACAGTGATGTGCCGCAGCACCTGCCAGCGCGTGGCGCCGTCGATGGCCGCGGACTCGTAGGGCTCGTCGGGCATCGAGCGCAGGCCGGCGTAGATGATCAACGCGACGAACGGGGTGAACTGCCACACGTCCACCATCAGCACCGACCAGAACGCGAGGTCGGGGCCCAGCCAGGTGACCTTGAGGCCGAAGAGGGCGGTGAGGACGGCGTTGAGGACGCCGTACTCGGAGTTGAGGATGAGCTTCCACATCTGGGCCGCGATGGACGGCGTCATCGCAGCGGGATGATCATGATGCCGATGACGACCGGCTTGAGGCGGGATTCACTCGAGTTGAGGACGGACGCGAGCCCGAAGCCGATCACCATCTCGATGGCGGTGGCGATGACCATGAACCCCACCGAGATGCCCACCGAGTGCCAGAAGTCGGGGTCCCCGCCGGTGAACAGCCTGATGAAGTTGTTCAAGCCGACGAACTTGGCGCGTCCGAAATCCCAGCCGAGCTGGTAGTTGGTGACGCTGGCGATCACCAGGAAGGCGGTGGGCGCTACCGACATCACCAGCATCACGATCATCGCCGGAGCGATGAACTTGGTCTGCGGGTTGCGTTCGAGATAGCCCGGCTTCGGCGGCGCTACGTGGACAACTGACACTGAATCCCTCCCTTGGGAAAGCTGTGCGGGCGGCGGTGTCCTGCCGCCCGCACAGTCACTGCTGGATCAGCCTTCCAGACCCTCGGCGTCAGCCTGGATCTTGGACGCTGCGTCCTCCGCCGACATGTCGCCTGCAAGAGCTGCAGAACCGTAGTTGCCGGCGATGTCGAGCACCTGCGTGATGTTGTCGTACTGCGGGATCCACGACAGGCCCTTCTCCACCAGACCGTTGGCGGAGATCAACGCCTGCTTCTGGGCCGGGAACGACGGGTTCGCCGCCGCGAGGTCGGCATCGTCGAAGACCGAGGAGCGGGTGGCGACGCCACCGTTCTTCACGTACTCGACCGACTTCTCACGGCTCGCCATGAAGGTGATGAACGCCCAGGCGGCGTCCTTGTTGGAGGACTTCTGCGAGATGCCGAGGTTCCAGCCTGCCAGCGCCGCACCGTCGCCCGCCGGGCCGGTCGGGGTCGGGACGAAGTCGACCTTGTCGGACACCGTGGAGGTGCTCGGGTCGGTGATCTGGTTGGCCAGGGCGGTCGCGTCCAGCCACATCGCGGTCTTGCCCGAGAGGAAGGCGCCGAGCGCCTCTTCGTGGGTGTACGAGCCGACGTCAGGCGGGGCGTTCTTCAGCAGGTCGACGTAGAACTTGAGCGAGGCGATGGTCTCCGGCGTGGTGGCGGTGAACTTCACCGTGCCGTCGGCGAGCGCCTTCTGGTCCATGAAACCGCCGCCGAAGTTGTACATCAGGCTCATCCAGCCGGAGGCGAAGTGGATGCCGCGCTGCGCGCGCATCGACACGCCGTAGAGGCCCGGCTCCTTGCCGTTGAAGAACTTGGCGAGCTCGAGGTACTCGTCCATGGTCTTCGGCGGCTGCTTGTTGTACTTCTTGAACAGGTCGGTGCGGTAGGCGATGAACCGGGTCTCGCCTGCCGAGGGGATGCCGTAGTTGGTGCCGTTCGCGCCGGCGATGCCGTTGCGGTAGGCGGGCATGATGTCGTCGTAGTCGAACCAGGACGGCGTCTTGGCCTGATCCTTGACGTACGGCTCGACGGGCTCGAGGACGTTCTTGGACGCGTACTCGCTCATCCAGAAGGCGTCCACCATCATGACGTCGTAGGAGCCGCTGCCCTGGACGTCGAGGAGCTGCTTGTTCTTCAGGCTGGTCTCTTCCACCACGTCCCAGACGACCTTGATGCCTGTGAGGTCGGTGAACTCCTTCTCCATCTTGCGGAAGGCGTCGGTGGAGGGATGCGAGGCCATCGCGACGGTGATCTGTGTCCCGTCGAACTTTGACTTCATGGCCGCTCCCCACCCGGCGAGGGTCGACAGGTCGGCTGCCGCCGCGCTGTCGCCGCCGGGAGTGGGATTCGTCGTCGGCGCGCTGGAACACGCCGCGAGACTGACAGCGAGCGCGAAGCCGGCCAGCGCTGCCGTCGTGGTTCGTAATGCTCTCATTCCGCTTCCCTGGGTCCTTTCGTGCACCGGGTCGCGACCTGTGTCGCGTTCGAGGGCTACTGTGCTCTCGTGTACTTAGTGTGGCGTCCGAACTAATATGAACGCAAGCACATTCACGAGGTTGATGCACGGTCGTTACAAAGGCGCACCCGGGCGGGACGAGAGGAGGGCACCGATGCCTGACGCGAAGGTCGGCCTCGGCCTGGATATCGGCGGCACCAAGACCCGCGGGGTCCTGGTCGACGCGCAGTACCGGATCCTGGCCGACGTCACGGCGCTCACGCTGCCCGGCGAGGAAGGGGTGCGGACGACAGTCACCACCGTCACCGCCGGCCTCTTCGCCGAGACCGGGCTGACTGTCGGCGACCTCGCCAGCGTGGGCGTCGGCGTGCCAGGGATCGTCGACACGGCGACCGGGAC
>JAEWIK010000276.1 GCA_023387135.1 Actinomycetes bacterium
CACGGCGTCCGGCTGGGAGGGCGTCCGCGAGGGGTTCCTCGGCCCTGCCACCGCGCTGGTCGCGGGCTTCGGCTTCCAGGTGCTCGCCGGCGCGCTGTCCTACCTGGTGCCCTCCACGTGCGGCGGCGGGCCGTACGCGGTGCGCGCCGCCCAGGCCTGGTTGAACAAGGGCGGTGGCTTCCGGCTGGTCGCGGCCAACGGCGGCCTGTTGCTGTGGCTGCTGCCGTCCCCGAGCTGGGTGAAGGTCACGGGTTCCCTGCTGGCCCTGCTCGCCGGCGCGAGCTTCCTCCCGCTCCTCGCGGGCTCGCTGCTGGCAGCCAGGCGGGTGCGGAACGGGACCACGCCGCCGCCGAACCAGCCCGTCACCGAGACGGCGGGCGTCCTCTCGTCCGGCCAGGTGATAGCCGGCCTGACCGCCCTCCTGACAGCGGTCGTCGTGGGAGTCGGGGTCGACCCTGGAGCGGCGGGCCTGTCGGCCACAGCCCAGCAGCCCGCCGCCGTGGCGCCGACGGGCCGGGTCGTCAGGGTCGAGGTCAAGGCTCTCGACATGCGCTTCGAACCGGCGTCGGTCCACGTCAACCTGGGTGACAGGCTGGTGGTGGTCCTCACGAACTCCGACACCACCACGCACGACCTCGTGCTGGGTGAGGCCCGCACCGCTCGGCTCGCGCCAGGCGCCACCGCAGAACTCGACGCCGGTGTGATGGCCGCCGCGGTCGAGGGCTACTGCTCGGTGGTCGGGCACCGGCAGCTGGGGATGGTGTTCGACGTGGTGGTCGACGACGCTCCCACCGCCGGATCGCCGGCCAGCCCCCCAGCGCCGACGGCGACCGGCCACGCTCACCAGACGACGTCCGGGCACCGGCCTCCCGCGCTGTCGAAGGTGGCAGACCCCGTCCTTCCCCCGCTCACCGACGAGAAGGTGCGGCGCCTCACCCTCGCGGTCGAGGAGGTCGCCCTGGAAGTCGCCCCGGGCGTGTGGCAGAAGCGCTGGACCTTCAACGGAGGCGTCCCCGCGCCCACGCTGCACGGCCGGGTGGGGGACACCTTCGAGATCACGCTCGTCAACCACGGCAGCATGGGCCACTCCCTCGACCTCCATGCCGGCGCGCTCGCCCCGGACGGGCCCATGCGCACCATCGAGCCGGGCGAGAGCCTCGTCTACAGGTTCACCGCCACCAGGGCGGGCATCTGGATGTACCACTGCTCGACGATGCCCATGAGCTCCCACATCGCCGCCGGCATGGCGGGGGCGGTCGTCATCGAGCCTGACGACCTGCCGGCAGTGGACCGCAGCTACGTCCTGGTGCAGTCCGAGGTGTACCTCGGCGCGCCGGCGGCGACGGCGCAGGAGGCCACCGAGGTGAACGCCGACGAAGTCAACGCAGCGAGCCCCGACTACGTCGTCTTCAACGGCACCGCCAACGCGTACGACCAGCTGCCGCTCACCGCGACGGCGGGCGAGCGGGTCAGGTTCTGGGTCCTCGACACCGGCCCCAACCGTCCCAGCAGCTTCCACATCGTCGGGACGCAGTTCGACACCGTCTACTCCGAAGGCGGCTACCTGCTCAGGCGGGGACGCGACGGTGCCGGCGGGACCGACGGCGGCTCACAGGTGCTGGCCCTGGCACCCGGGCAGGGCGGCTTCGTCGAGGCAGTCTTCCCCGAGCCCGGCCACTACCCGGTCGTCAGCCACGTCATGGTCGACGCCGAGCGCGGCGCCCACGGGATCGTCACGGTGGGTTGAACGCGGCGGGCCGCCTCACCCGACGACCTCCTCATCGGGCGAGCGCCGGCGTCGGTTCACAGCAGGGAGGCGTCCCGCGCCAGCCGCACGAGTTCCTGCCTGCTCGCCGCGCCGAACTTGGACCGGAGCGTCACCACCTGCTTCCGCACGGTGCTCACCGACACGTGGAGCCGGGCGGCGATCTCGGGGACGGTGTCCGACGTCGCGAGCAGGGGCAGCAGCACGCGCTCGCGACGCGTCAGGACGATTCCGGTGGAGGTCGGCGTCGGCTGCCGTGTGAGGGTGCCCAGCCGTTCGAGGATCTCGGGAGGCACCGGCGAAGCCTGGCCGGAGCCGTCGACCAGGTCGACCATGCGCTCCCTCGCCGCCGGAGGAATCAGCCCGAGAGGCAGCCACACGTCGTGCCCGGCACACGCCTCCAGCGCCAGCGTCGTCGCCTCCAGCCTGGACGTGGGGGACCGTGAGGCGTCCATGACGGTCGCGGCGGCACGGGCGACCAGCAGGCCCACCCTGTCGAAAGGAGTGGTCTCCACGTCGTGCAGGCCCGCGTTCGCCACCCGGTGCGCACCCTCGGGATCGCCTGCCCACAGCAGGGCCGTGGCCATGACGGCCCGGCCCCAGGACGCCGGCAACGACTCCCCGGCCGCGAGCGCTGCCCGGTGCGCGCCCAGCCTGTCGAGCAGCGTCGCACGTCCGCGGGCGAGCAGGATCGTCCCGACCCGTCCGCGCTGCTCGATCGAGGCCACAGCGTGGCGTGCCACGTCGGAGTCCGCCCGGATCAGCGCCACCTCGGCATCGTCCCAGAGCGCGCCCATCAATTCCTTGAGGTAGATGACCGCCGTCCAGCCCGGGGCACCGGGAGGCATCCCCGAGAACGCCTGGAGCGCCTCGGTGCAGCCGTCCCTGTCGAGCCGCCTGAGCGGCGCCAGCGCCTTGGCGAGACTGCACGACATGGCGTCCTGCGCCGAGAGGCCGATGGCGAAGCTGAGCGGCTCGTCCTGGTGCGCGGACGGCGGGATCTCACCAGGCACGCCCAGGAGTTCCGTCGCGAGGTTCCTGCCGCCGCTGACCAGGCCGGAGGCGAGGACGGGGTCCACCGCGTACGCGAAGTCGGCCTCGGCGATGGCGTGGGGGAGGTCGGCCCGGGCGAGGGCGATCCGCAGCGAGGCGGCGCGGAAGACCACTTCCAGCGACCTGCTGGGAGGTTCCCCTCGTCGCCTGCGATCGGCGGCGCAGCGGGCCACCTCGTTGTGCGTGCGCCAGGCCTCCTCCAGCCCGTCGGTGTGCGGCGTGGTGGGCATGAGGCGCTGGGCCAGCATCCAGACTGTGCCACCGGCGATGGCGCCGTCGATGGTCTCCGACTCCTGCCACTGCGAATGGAGCGCGATGGCGTCCGAGACCAGGTTCGTCACCATCCTGACCTCGCGCTTGGCCGGCGGAGCGTCGCCGCTGGCGGCGACCGCCCACGCCCACGTCAGCAGCGGGTTCTCACGGCGCGCCTCGACAGGCAGCCCGGCCAGCAGGCCGGCGATCTCGGCCTCGACGCTCACGCGGTCGACCCGGAACCAGTCGAGCCAGGTCGCGTCGATCGCCCGCCAGTCGCCCAGCGCGATGGCCCAGCGCAGCGCATCGACCTGGAACCTTCGGTCCCGGTCGGCCAGCCAGCGGTCGAGCAGCGCGCGCGCCCGGTACGCCGCCGGGGCGTCAAGAGGCTCTTCGCCGACGACCGGGCGGCGTACGACCAGCGCCTGGAGTTCCTCGTTCCACTCGGCGGTCTTCGCGTCGATCATGGCGGAGCGGAACTCGTCCCAACCCACCTGGTGCCGCCGCCCCGAGGCCGCCATCGCGAACTCGAAGCGCGCCGCATCGATGCGTCGCCAGAGCGACGCCTGTTCGGCGGCGATCTCCTCGATGCTGTCGCCACACCTGTGCAGCGGGACGATGTCGGCGATCCCGGGTTCGGGCCCGTCCCTCAGAGGCTGGTCATTGCCCATGCTGACCCCGTCCGGTAGGGACCAGCCATCGGCCGCGGCCACCTCGCTCCTGCGGAACGAGCGGTGGCCGGCCCCCGTTGCGCCGAGTCATGCTCCATCATGGCACTCGCGGCGACGGATGACGTCGGCGGCACCCGTCCATTCTGGCGCGTCGCAAGGACCGGACCAGAACGGGTGACCAGGTGTACGAAGTTCAATACCAGAAGCTCGGGAACCGACCCGTCGCGCGAGGGGGAGCCCTCGGCGTCCCGGCATAGTTGAGCGGTCGGAGGGCGACGACATGCCACTCCTCTCGGCGTCGGGTCCTTGCGTCCGCACCGCCTGCTGGCGGTCTCACCCCCTCCCTTGAGAGGACGCACTGACCGGCCCGTGATTCGCAGGAGTCACGAGCTCCAGCCGGGACCGTAATCCCCCCACGGTCCCGGCTGGTCCATGTCTGCCCCCTTCACCCCTGCAGGACGGCGTCCGCTGCCGGGAGCGCGCGCCGCTTCCGGTTCCGGCGGGTTTCGCGCTGGTCACCCACCGGCTCGCGGCGCAGGATGACGAGCAGGGCCACCGCCAGGACGAGGTTGGGGAGGGTCCAGGTGCTCAGGGGAGTGCTCGCGACGAGGAAGAAGATGCCGGCGAGGAGCCCCCAACGAGCGGGCCGGCCGCCGATGATCATGCAGGTACCCAGCGCGAGCTCGTAGGTGGCCAGGGCGATGCCGAAGGCGATCGGGGAGATGACGACGATGGTCGAGAACGCCCACTCGTAGAAGCCGAGCAGGGGAGCGTCCGTGCCGATGCCGACGAAGCCCGCGGGGTTGACCAGCACGAAGACGAGGTTCACCCCGAGTGCCATCACGATGAAGAATCCGCCGAGGAAGCGGCGGGCGGGACGAGGCCAGATGAGGGCTGCGGCGAGTGCGAGGAGGCAGAAGCCTCCCCAGATGATTGTCTGTTGGTTCATGGGTCCTCCATGAGTGACGTTGTTACGGTAACGACGTTACGGTAGGCTTGGCCCTGACGTCAACAGAAGGGACGAGCGCGGTGAGCGAACACTCCGGACAGGGGAGGCGGCGACGCACGAGCAAGGTGACGGTTCCCGAGATCGCCGAGACTGCGCTGGCCATGATCGATGAGCACGGCCTGGAGGCCCTGACGATGCGCGGGCTTGCCGACGCCATCGGGGTCACCCCCATGACGCTGTACAGGTACCTCGACAACAAGGACATGATCCTCGCCCAGGTCGCGGAACTGCTGTGGCGGGAACTGCCGCCGATCGATCCGGCGATCACCGACTGGAGGGAGCAGCTCGCCGCGATGTGGCAGCAACTCTTCGATCTCATGCTGCGCCATCCCCAGGCGGTGCCGCTGATCGCCCGGGGCGGCGCCTACTCCGCCACGGCCGGTTCCGACACCGTCGGCATGGTGAGCGTGCTGAAGGAAGCAGGGTTCCCTCCTGAGCTCGCGAGCGCGTTCGTCCACGCCGCCTCGGCGCTGGTCGTCGGCTACGCGTTCGCCCACCTGTGGCAGCACCAGGCCGGCGCGGGGCAGGCCACCCACGTCCCCGCCGGAACCGCGCCGGCCGTGCCGCCGGACCTGCTGGACTACGCGGGCAGGATCGGGCCCTTCACGACCGACGAGTTCCAGGCCACCCTGCGCCTGCTGATCGACGGCTTCGCGGCGCGACTCCCGGGGCCGCCCGGGAGCTCCTAGCCGGTCAGTCGGCCCGTCCCGCAGTCGCCGGGCTCGCGTCCCGGTCCGGCTCGGCGGGAAGACCCTGCGACAGCCTGCCGCGGCCGCCACGGAGCACCAGCAGCCCGAAGACGACGAACACGACCGTCACCGCGAGGTCCACGGCGATCTCGACGGTGGGCGCCAGGACCGCACCGGGGGCCCGGAGGAAGACCACGAAGTCGATGAGCGCGTGCGCGACGATGAGCGGCCAGATCACTCCGGTGCGCAGCACCAGCGCGGTGAAGGCGAACCCGATGGCGGCGCTGTACAGGAGTTGCATGACCGCCTGCAGGCCGCCCTCGCCCGCGAGGATGTTCATCAGGTGCGTGACACTGAAGAGCACGGTGGTGATGATGATCGCCCGCCACAGCCCGCGAGGCTCGAGCGCCCGCAGCATGAGGCCGCGGAAGGCTGTCTCCTCGACGAAGCCGACTCCGAGTGCGAGCGCCAGGAAGCCGAGGGTCTCCGGCAGGCCGGGGAAGGCAAGCCCGGGGAAGACGTTGAGGACCGCCGGCAGCAGCATCGGCAACACCAGCACCAGCGTGGCGGCGGAAGCCCGGCGGAACCCGATCCTGTGCCACCAGCCCAGCCTCGTCGCGACCAGCGCGAGGATCAGGACGAGGGCGGCGTTCGCCAGCGCGTACACACCGAGGCCCCCGAGCCGGAGGAAGTGATCGACAGTACCTGCCAGCAGATAGACGCCGATGATGGTGAGTTCGAGGAGGGCGACGAAGGTGTAGGGACGACGATCGGGAAAGCTGCCGGCAGCCATGGCGGGAGCGCTCTTTCTGGTCGCGGGTAGGAGCTTCCTCCCCGGCCAGGCGCTAACGCTAGCGGCTCGGCGCGCCGCCCGTGACGACCGTGCCGATTTGGTGGCAGAACGGGCTGCCGAATTGTTGACGGCCGGGGCAGAATGGCTGTCACCTGCGTGGGCCAATCGCAGGAACGAGTGGCTGCGACCGGGAGGCACCGATGATGTCTTTCACGACCGTCCTCGAGGCGAGGACTCGCTGATGCCCGCGGGACGGGAGCGCGCCGCCCGCGAGTGGCGGGCCGACAAGCGCGACGCCGT
>JAEWIK010000280.1 GCA_023387135.1 Actinomycetes bacterium
CGCCGTCTTCGGCATGCTGACGCCCGTCGTGAGCGCGATCGGTCACGAGTCGGACACCCCGATCCTCGACCTCGTGGCAGATCTCCGCGCCTCCACTCCTACCGACGCGGCCAAGCGGGTGGTCCCCGACATGGCCGAGCAGGTGGCCGGGTTGGCGCGCGACGTCGAACGCGGACGGCGGGCGCTGCTCAACAGGATCGGCTACGAACAGCGCAGGCTGGCCGAGCTGAGGTCACGTCCCGTCCTGCGCGACCCGTCGGGCGCCCTCGAGGCGCACACCGAGCGGCTCGCCACCCTCGAACAGCGGCTGCGCCGCGCCGTCGGCGTCCACCTCCGCGAGGAGGCCGCCCACCTGCGCCAACTGCTCTCCCGGATGCGGGCGATGTCGCCCCAGGCCACCCTGCAACGCGGCTACGCGATAGTCTCGCGCGGCCCGCAGACGATCACCGCCGTCGCCCAGGTGACCCCGGGCGACGCCGTCACGCTCCAGTTGGTCGACGGCCGCCTGACCGCCGACGTCACCGCCGTCCACGCCCAGGAGAAGAACTGATGGCCACCGCCGACGCCACCCCGAACTACGAGCAGGCCCGCGACCAGCTTCAGCAGATCGTCCACCAACTCGAGTCGGGCGACGTCCCGCTCAGCGAGTCGATGGAGCTGTGGGAGAAGGGCGAGAAGCTCGCAGCCATCTGCGCCGAGTGGCTCGCCGGCGCCAAGGCCAAGGTGGACGCGGCGCGGGATCGCGCCGAGAGCGAGTAGGGCTGCGCTCCCCGGCCACCGCGTTCCTTCCCCCTGTGGATCAGGGACGGACACAGCGGCTGGGGTAGGGACACAGACCTTGGAGCACGCGCGCGGCCGCCAGCCGCCTCACCCAGACACGAGAAGGCCAGGTCCGTCCGCCCCCTGCTCGACAGCCACCTCAGCCCGTGTCTTCCAGCAACTCCAGGCGAGCGTGCCGTCGCGGTCTTCGTTCCCGGTCCACCCGCAGCGGCGGCAGGAACTCGGGCACACCGTCCTCCGCGAGCCGCAACTCCCACCGATGGGGGTTGGCTTCCACTCCCGGCTCGATCAGGCCGTGGTGATGCCTGCAGAGCAGGACCAGGTTCTCCACCGAGGTGGCGCCGCCTTGCTGCCAGGGCACGATGTGGTGCGCCTCACAATCCCGCGGCCGCGCGTCACAGCCTGGGAAGACGCAACCACTGTCCCGCACGATGAGCGCGGTCCGAATCGCGGGAGTGACCAGCCGATGGGCGCGTCCCACGTCGAGCACTTCCGAGCGTCCCCCGAGCACGACGGGCACGAACTCGGCGTCACAGCACAGCCGGCGGAGCACCCCCACCGGCACCGGCTCACCCGTCTCGGACAGCCGAGCGGGAGCGTCCTGCTGCCGAGCAAGCGTGCCCGGTTCAGCACCCAGTCTGCGAAGCGACTCCACGCTCATCGTCACGAGCAGGCGTGGACGGACGACGCCGGCATCCGACCCTCGCGCGGCCAGAGCGCACAGGGCGTCGGCGAGCCGTTGCCCTGAGGTCGGCGCCGCGAGGTCGTGCCGCTCGTCGTATCTCTTCCGGGCGGCTTCTGCCATCGCAGCCAGCGCTGCCATCAAGGGTTCGGCATCCACTGTCGGCAACGAGCCCCGCACGATCGTCGACCCACGCCCACCCGGAGTGAACGACAGGAACCGCTCGCGCCGAGCCTGGGCGTACTCACGTTCCCGGCGACGCTCGGCATCGAGCGCCGACTCCGCCATGACCTCAGCCAGCAGATCCTCGGCATGGCGCATGATCGCCGATGAGTCGTGCCTACCAGCGAATCCCAGCACCCGCTCGGTCACCTGCTGCCGCGCTTCGTCGGAAACCTCTCTCGGTACTCGATCGAGGAGAGTGGTCACAGCAGCGACCTTCTCCACGCCGACGCGACCGTCAAGCACCGCGCGCTCGACCTCTGGATAGCGTGCCGCGTCGCAGGCCCGACCGAGCACCCGCTGCGCCTGGCGTCCCGAGAGCTGTCCATCCGAGCTCAGCCAGGTCGCCGCGGACGAGCCGAACGCCTGCTGGGCCGCGCTCGTCCGGTCGACCTCCGCGAGCAGAGCGTTGGCCAGCGCCTGCACCCGGCCCGCTACCCGGAGCGCACGCGCGCCCCACGCCAGTCGCTGCTGCGCTGACACTCCGGAGCGCGCCTCGTGGTCCACCGCGTCCAGGGCAGCTTCGATCCGGGTGAGCACCTCACCGGTGTCCAGCAGCCCCGTCGCTTCCATACTGAGACACTACGGTCCCGCACTGACAAGAATCGAACACCAGTTCTGGGCTCTGCGGACTACGAACGGCTGCGGCTGGCCTTCGATGAGTTGCAGGCGGACGGGGTGGTGGCGCGGATGGACTTCAGCTGCTGCGGCACCTGCGGAACTGCTGAGATCGGTGCCGAGCGGACCCCTGTCGAAGCGGCCAAGGGTCATGGGTTCCGCGAGTCGGCGTACACGTTCTTTCACGACCAGGACGCCGAACAGCTGTGGGAGACACCGGCAACCCTGTTTCTCAACTACGGCGCGTTTGGTGAATCTGCTCGCACCCGGGTACCGGCGAGCGCTATCAAGCGGGTTGGCGAGCGGATAGCTGCCGCGCTTCGACGTCAGGGCCTCGAGGTCACCTGGGACGGCGATCCGGACACACGGATCGCGATCTCGATTACCGACTGGCGGAAGCCGCTGCCCGACTGATCGCAGCGCGCGCGACCTCACGCACGCAGCGGCCATCACACCCGACAACGATCAGCTGACGGTGAACTCCTTGAGTGAGCGGCGGCCGGCGGCGACGGGCTGTCGGAGCACCCGTTGTGCCCGACGCCATGGCCCGACCCTCACTCCTCCAGAGTGGTGAGGTCGCCCTCGTCCTGGCCGAGCGCGCGGGCCCGCAGCACCCTCCGCATGATCTTGCCCGAGCGGGTCTTGGGCAGCTTGTCGGTGAAGTCGATCCAGTCCGGCTTGGCGATCGGCGACAGGTGGATCGACACGTGCTTGCGCAGGTCCTCGGCGAGCACCGGGCTGGGTTCGAAGCCCATCCTCAGCACCACGAAGGCGTGGATGGCGTTGCCCTTCACCTCGTGCGGCAGGCCGATGGCGGCGGCCTCCGCCACCGCCGGGTGCGACACCAGCGCCGACTCGACCTCGGCCGTCCCGAGGCGATGGCCAGAGACCTTGATGACGTCGTCGGTCCTGCCGATCACCCAGAAGTAGCCGTCGGCGTCCCGTCGTGCCGAGTCGCCGGCGAGGTACTTGCCGGGGTACTTCGACCAGTATGTGTCGAGGTAGCGCTGCGGGTCCTTGTAGAGCGTCCGCATCATCGCCGGCCACGGGTTCTTCAGGACGAGGAAGCCCTCCTCGCCGTCCGGCACGGGGTTGCCCTCCTCGTCGAGGATCTCCGCCTCCTGACCGAAGAACGGCTTGCCCGCCGAGCCCGGCTTCAGCGGCATGGACGGCGTCGGGCTGATCTGGAACATGCCGGTCTCCGTCTGCCACCAGGTGTCCATGATTGGGCAGCGGCTCTTGCCGATGACCCTGTGGAACCACTGCCAGGCTTCGGGATTGATCGGCTCGCCGACCGACCCCAGCAGGCGCAGCGAGGAGAGGTCATGCCGCGCGGGCCAGGCCTCGCCGAACCTCATCAGCGAACGGATCGCCGTCGGGGCGGTGTAGAAGGTGGTGATGCCGTAGTACTCGATGAGCTGCCACCAGCGGTTGGGGTTGGGGTAGGTCGGCCCGCCCTCGAACAGGAAGGTGGTGGCGCCGTTCAGCAGCGGCCCGTACACGACGTACGAGTGGCCGGTGACCCAGCCCGGGTCGGCGGTGCACCACCAGCGGTCCTCGTCGCGGATGTCGAAGGTGTACTTGAGCGTCGTGTAGGTGCCGACCATGTAGCCGCCGTGCGTGTGCAGGATCGCCTTCGGCGCCCCCGTCGAACCCGAGGTGTAGAGGATGAACAGCGGGTCCTCGGAGTCGAGGTGCTCGGTCGGGCAGTTGCCCTGGGCGATCGGGAGCACCGTCAGGTCGTGGTACCAGTGGTCGCGCAGCGGCTCCATCGCCACCTCGTGTCCCGTCCGCTTCACGACGATGACGTTCTCGACCGACGGGCTGAACCTGATCGCCTCGTCGACGATGTCCTTGAGCTTGAAGATCGAGCCGTTGACCCACGATCCGTCCGCGGTGATGACCAGCTTCGACTCCGAGTCGTCGATCCGGGCCGCGAGCGCGTCCGAGGAGAAGCCGGCGAAGATCACCGAATGGACGGCGCCGATCTTCGCGCACGCCAGCATGGCGAACACCACCTCGGGGATGCGCGGCAGGTAGATCGTGACCCTGTCGCCGCGCTTCACTCCCATCGCCTTGAGGATGTTGGCCATCTGCATGACCTCGCGGTTGAGCGAGAAGTACGAGTACGTCTTGTAGTCGGTGCCGTTCTCCCCCAGCCAGATCAGGGCGAGCTTGTTCTTGTACGGCCCGTGGAGGTGCCTGTCAATGGCGTTGTGCACGATGTTGGTCGTCGCGCCGGTGTACCACTTGTAGAAGGGCGCGTCCGAGTCGTCGAGGACCTTGTCCCACGGCGTGTACCAGTCGAGTTCGCGTGCCCTGTCCTCCCAGAATCCGATCGGGTCGGCGGCCGCGGCTGCCCGCAACTCCTCAGGATCGGGGAGTTCGTCGGCGTGGACGAACTCGCGGTCGGGATGGATCAGCTCAACACTGGGCTCACTCATGGTTCCTCCGTCGCTGGAAACAGGCGCGAGCGTAACCGGCCTCCTGTCGGGGCGAAATACGCACATCACGCCCGTGCCGCCCATCCGACAGGTGGAATCCTCCCGGCGAGGCTCGCCCCGATCCGCCGCCCCAGCAGGCAGGCTGGACGGGTGGCCCAACCCCAGACCATCGCTCGTGCCGAGACAGCCGACGGCGAGCTCGCCCTCCGGCGCCGCGGCGAGGTCCTCGAACTCATCGTCAACGGCGTCTTCGCGATGGACACCGTGGACGTCAGCAGCGAGATCGCGCTCGCCGACGCGGTGGGGACGCCGCCGGGCAGGGTCCTGGTGGGAGGGCTCGGCCTCGGGTACACGGCGAGCCGCCTCGTCGAGAACGGCGCGGAGTGGGTGGACGTCGTCGAGCGCGCCCGTCCGCTGATCGACTGGGCGCAGCAGGAGGTCACCGAGCAACTCGGCAGCCTGGCGACCAACCCGCGGGTCAGGCTGCACCACGCGAGCATCACCGACTTCGTGCCGGGGAGCCACCAGCGCTGGGACGCGATCCTGCTGGACGTCGACAACGGTCCGAGCTTCCTCATCCACGACGACAACGAAGCCGTCTACTCCGGCGGTTTCCTCGGCAACTGCCTCGCGCACCTCTACCCCGGCGGCCAGGTCGTCGTGTGGTGCGAGACCGCCAGCCCGGCGCTCGCCGACACCCTCCGGGCGCTCGCCGGCGAGGTCGAGCTCATCGAGGTGCCTGTCACGCGGGAGGGCCGCAGCTTCAGCTACGCGCTGTATCGCGTCCGCCGTCGCACATCCTGACACCGCGCCTCCCGCGCGCCGGTACAGTCACGCCATGACCAGGAAGTTGGCCACGCATCTAGCTGACGAAGTCGACGCGGTGATCGTGCGAGAGCTTCTGGCTGACGGACGCAGCACCCTCGCCAAACTCGGTGAGGCGACAGGACTGTCGACCTCGGGCGTGCAGACGAGGGTGCGTCGCCTCGAAGAGCGAGGCATCATCACCGGCTACCGCGCGCAGGTCGACCACGAGTCGATCGGCATGCCGCTGTCGGCGTTCATGGAGGTCAGCCCGCTCGACTCGTCGGTGCTGGACAACATCCCCGAACAGCTCGAACATCTCGCCGAGATCGAGGCGTGCCACTCCGTCGCAGGTGACGCCGCGTACATCCTGTTCGTCAGGGTGGCGAGCCCCCGACGCCTCGAGGAACTCATCCGGGAGATCAGGCAGGCGGCGAACGTCAGCACCCGCACGACCGTCGTGCTGCAGACGTTCTTCGCCGACAGGCCGCCCCTGGTGCCGGACGCTCCTGTTACCGAGCTGTAAATCCACCGGGCCGTTTACCAGTCCGTCGGAAAGGTTCCGTACTCTGAGGGGATGGAACGCAACATGACCTCCCGGCTGACGCCCGCCGACGTCCACCCGACGCTCAGTCGGTCGATCCTCGCCGACGGCCTGCCGATAGTGCTCGACCT
>JAEWIK010000112.1 GCA_023387135.1 Actinomycetes bacterium
GTCGAAGTCAGCCAGCGCGATCTTGATGTGAGAAGCCGAGGCGGCACCCGACTCGTCTGTCGGGTTATCCGCTCCTGCAATCTCGCCATCGGTACTGGGTTGGAAGGCCAGATCCATGGCAGCCATCGGGCCGTCCATCATGTTCGGCTCAGTGGCATCCTCCTGGTAGACATCGACCGATGCTCCCCGCCTTGTCATGCACGAACGCCACTCGGCATTGAGCTTCACTATGCGTCGGTCCGCCTCAATCGGCGGGAAGGTGCCGAGATTCGCGACTCCTACACCGAGATCAGCGAACTGGATGCCCGCAGCGTCTGTCGGATACGGATCCGGATACTTCTGCTGGGCCTCCCACCTGCAACCCGACATGGGCAACTGACCACCGGCATCAGCGCCTTCCCTCGGTGCACCCATGGCGCTGTCGTACGCTTCGCGCTGGGAGGTCGACAGTGAGCTGTAGTAGGCCTCGTTCTCCGAATCGGCCGGGCTCTGAGCGGACGCTCTGGAGGCGCTCAACGCCCCGTAACCGAGCGTCGCGACCACTTCGCGATCAGAATCCAGGTAGGGAATGGGCAAGTTGTCCCTGTGAAGTGTCGCGTTGTGCGCGGCCTCCTCATCACTCATGGGCTCGGAGGAGTAGCTTCGAGGGAAGTACACAAAGCCGGACCGCTTCATGCATTCTGCTACATAGGACTCTTGGTCACTCCAGAAATCCAACCGTTGTTCTGGTATCGACGCCTTCTCCAACTCGCCGGCCAACAGCATCGGAGCCCAGAACTTCTCAGCGATGGGCATGTCACTTGGAGCAGCACTGGTCGGCGACGCCCACCGAGCACCACCTGACTCTCGCCGAGTCGACTCCCCGAGTTCAGCCGCTTGGCCGATACTCGGCGAGACCAAATCCGGCAACGGCGCTGGCGTGCTCGCCGTACTGCCGCCGTGCGAGCAGGCGGTCAGGACCGCCATCAGCCCGCAGATGAGCGACGCGGACAGGAACCGCATGGCCCGCCGGCGCGATTCGGCGATCTTCAGATCTTGACTGGAGGTTGACAGGGCTTCTCCACGCGATTCGTTGGGACGTAATCGAACTTCATCTTGTTGTGAGTGTTCTTTCCATACACTCCGTCCTTCGTGATTCCGGCAGCCTTCTGGATGGCGGTTATGGCTGCGATCACCTTCGCCCCGTAGACCCCGTCGATACCATCCCTATTCGGACCGGCGGTACCGAGATTGAGTGCCGGATAGCACTCCGCAATGTTGACTTGAAGCGTGCGAGTGGCTTGAATGACGCCACCATGCGGCCCACGCTGACAGTTGGCGCTCCCAGAGGCGGAAGCCGGCACAACGATGTAACCGGCCAAGGCAGTGTTGCTCGGATTGGCGACAATCTTCGTCGTACAGGTGGCTGCAGTTGCCTGGGCCGTGGTCGCGGATGGCGCGACCAGCAACCCGCCGGCCAATATCGCGACGCTTGCCCAGATAGAGGTCTTCTTCATGACATCTCCTTTGATGCTCTTGGGGTTGAACAGACTCTGGAGGGTTGAACAGACTCTGGAGGTCTCGACCGCTTGACAGCCCGAAACTAGTCGGGCCGCCGCCATCTACCTAAGCACGGCGACACGAGGGATTGCAAAACCCGTAGACAGAGAAGAATGTCATTTTCAGATGACAAATACGGCAAATACGTAGCCGTTACGAAGCGTGTCCCGTCTCTCGCCTCATGAACGAGAGACTCCTACGCGTGTCTTTGCGCGGTATTGCGTCACATGATCATGGAATCCACGTAACCGCGAACGTGGTTCTACGCGCTTCGCGTGCGTCGAAGGGCTATGGCCGCGCAACTCAAGTCCGCTGGCTTCCTGGCACCCCAACAGTGCTCTCGCCTCGTCGAGAACCGCAGTTGTTGCTCGGTGGCGACGGAGTCATACCGGGCAAGGCGGATGGGACGAGTCGACCAGCCACCTGTCTCTGCCACGGAAGGAGTTCCTCTCACATGCCACGACCGCGGATGCCCTCGCCTTACCGGTCCGCTCATCGCCATGCCCCAAAAGCAGCAGCGCCGCCCCCGGCGGGGGCGGCGCTGCCGAGATCGGTGAGGATCAGGCGTTGGCCTCGGCCTCGACCTTCTCCTCGGGCTTCTCCTCGACGACCGGGACGAGGCTGAGCTTGCCCTTCTCGTCGATGTCGGAGATCTCGACCTGGAGCTTCTGGCCGACGCTCACCACGTCCTCGACGTTCTCGACGCGGCCGCCACCGGCGAGGGCGCGGAGCTTCGAGATGTGGAGCAGGCCGTCCTTGCCGGGCAGCAGCGAGACGAAGGCGCCGAACGGCATGATCTTCACGATCGTGCCGAGGTAACGCTCGCCCTTCTCCGGCATCGTCGGGTTGGCGATGGCGTTGATGAGCGCCCTCGCCGCCTCGGCGGACTCGCCGTTGTCGGCACCGATGTAGATGGTGCCGTCGTCCTCGATCGAGATGTTCGCGCCCGTGTCGTCCTGGATCTGGTTGATCATCTTGCCCTTCGGGCCGATGACCTCGCCGATCTTGTCGACGGGGATCTTCACGGTGATGATCCGCGGTGCGTAGGGGCTCATCTCGTCCGGGGAGTCGATCGCCTCTGCCATCACGTCGAGCAGGGTGTGACGGGCCTCGCGGGCCTGCAGCAGCGCACCGGCCAGCACGTCGGCGGGAATGCCGTTGAGCTTGGTGTCGAGCTGCAGCGCCGTGACGAAGTCACGCGTGCCGGCGACCTTGAAGTCCATGTCGCCCAGCGCGTCCTCGGCACCCAGGATGTCGGTCAGCGCCACGTACCTGGTCTCGCCGTCGATCTCCTCGCTCATGAGGCCCATGGCAATGCCCGCCACCGGAGCCTTCAGCGGGACACCGGCGTTGAGCAGGGAGAGCGTCGAGGCGCACACCGAGCCCATCGAGGTCGAGCCGTTGGAGCCGAGAGCCTCGGACACCTGGCGGATCGCGTACGGGAACTCCTCGCGCTTCGGCAGCACCGGCACCAGGGCACGCTCGGCGAGCGCGCCGTGGCCGATCTCGCGCCGCTTCGGGGAGCCGACGCGGCCCGTCTCACCGGTGGAGTAGGGCGGGAAGTTGTAGTTGTGCATGTAGCGCTTCGTCGTCTCCGGGGAGAGCGTGTCGAGCTTCTGCTCCATGTCGAGCATGTTCAGTGTGGAGACGCCCAGGATCTGGGTCTCGCCGCGCTGGAACAGCGCCGAGCCATGCACCCGCGGGAGCACGCCGGCCTCGGCCGACAGGGTGCGGATGTCCCTCACGCCGCGGCCGTCGATGCGGATCTTCTCGGTCAGCGTCTTGTGACGGACGACCTTCTTGGTCAGCGACACGAAGGCACCGGCGACGGCCTTGGCCTGATCCGGCAGGCGCTCGGCGAGCTCCTCCTGGATCGTCGCCAGCAGCTCGTCGGTCGCTGTCTCGCGGTCCTGCTTGCCGGGGATGCTCATGACGGCCTGGAGGCGGTCGGTCGCGACCTCGGAGACCGCCGCGAGCACCTCGTCGGTGTAGTCGAGGAACAGCGGGAGCTGGGTGACGGGCTTGTCGAAGGTCGCGGCGAGTTCGGCCTGCGCGTCGCACAGCGCCTTGATGAACGGCTTGGCCGCCTCCATGCCCTGGGCGACAACTTCCTCGGTGGGAGCGGTGCGGCCCGAGCGGACGAGATCCCAGGTGGCCTCGGTGGACTCGGCCTCGACCATCATGATCGCGACGTCGCCGTCGGGCAGGACACGACCGGCGATGGCCATCTCGAAGGTGGCGTCGGCCGACTGCTCGACGGTCGGGAAGCCGACCCACTGGTCACCGATGAGGGCGACCCGCAGGCCGCCGACCGGGCCGGAGAACGGCAGGCCGGCCAGCGTCGTGGACGCGGAGCCCGCGTTGATGGCGAGCACGTCGTAGCGGACGTTCGGGTTGAGCGCCATGACGGTGATGACGACCTGGACCTCGTTGCGCAGGCCCTTGACGAAGCACGGACGCAGCGGACGGTCGGTCAGGCGGGCGGCGAGGATGGCGCCCTCGGACGGGCGGCCCTCGCGACGGAAGAACGAGCCGGGGATGCGGCCCGCGGCGTACATGCGCTCTTCGACGTCGACGGTCAGCGGGAAGAAGTCGATGGCATCACGCGGGTTCTTGGCGGCGGTCGTCGCCGACAGCAGCATGGTGTCGCCGTCGAGGTAGACGGCGGCAGAGCCGTTCGCCTGCTTGGCGAGCAGCCCGGATTCGAACCTGACGACGTGCTTGCCGTAGGAGCCGTTGTCGATGACGGCCTCGGTGTAATGAAGGTCGGGACCTTCCATGGGGTTTCCTTTCGGTCACGCCACCCGTGACCACCGCCGTCCCGGTCTTCGATCGAGGCCCGCGGGAGACATGTCCCGAAAGCCACTACCGAGGACCGAGGCCCGGTTTGCCGGTCGTGAGTGGCAGTAGTGATGCGCCGTGGGAACGGCGGGTGATCGCGGTCGGTCTCGACCACGACCCTGTGGCTGTGCTCGTAGGGAGTGGCCGCACGGCCACTCCCTACGAGTCAGTTGGTCAAGGTCACCGGCGCAGGCCGAGGCGAGCTATCAAGGACCGGTAGTGCTCGACGTCCTGCTTGGCGACGTAGTTCAGAAGGCGGCGGCGCTGGCCGACCAGGAGCATGAGGCCACGACGGCTGTGGTGGTCGCCCTTGTGCTCCTTGAGGTGTTCGGTCAGGTGCGCGATCCGCTTGGTGAGCAGCGCGATCTGGACGTCCGGCGAACCGGTGTCGCCCGGGGTCTTGGCGTACTCTTCGATGATCTTCTTCTTGGTTTCGGCATCCATGAAGGGCTGCTCCTCTCGGTTTCCCGTTGCGCGGCGCTCCCCTACCACCTGGTATCGACTGCGGGGATCTGGTGAATCCGCCATCGGTGGGAGCTCTTACGCGTCCGCGGCCGTCGTGACGGCGGACCCACTCTACCTGCTGGGCACCGCCGGGGACCAATCGGCCCCCGGGCGCCCGGGACGGGCTGCCGCCCACCACCACGCGCGAGGTCCCGCGAGACTCTACCCGTCCGGCGTCCGGTTCGCCTGCGGAGCCCCCGATCTTCGATTGAGTACGGCCAACGTTCACGAAACGGCTCCGACGGCCGGTTTCGCCCACTAGGCTGCGAACGGCCGTGCTGGCGCTGCCGCGGCTGGAAAGGAAACACGCGAAGATGCAGATCGGGATTCCCTTGGAAACCCTCCCCGGGGAGACGCGTGTAGCGGCTACCCCGAAGACCGTCGTCCAATTGATCAAGCTCGGATACAGCGTGGTGGTCGAGGCCGGAGCGGGCGCGAAGTCGTCCTACCCGGACGCCGAGTACCAGGCCGCCGGCGCGACCATCGCGGACCGTGAGCAGGTGTGGTCGTCGCCCGTCGTGGCGAAGATCAACGCTCCCACCCCCGATGAGATCGCCTCGTTGCCGGACGGCGGGACGCTGATCTCGCTGGTCGCCCCGGCCCGCAGTCCAGAGCTGCTCGACGAGCTCGCCACGCGCAGGATCACCGTGCTCGCGATGGATGCGGTCCCCCGCATCTCGCGGGCGCAGGCGCTCGACGTGCTCTCGTCCATGGCCAACATCGCGGGATACCGCGCGGTCATCGAGGCCGCCAACGAGTTCGGCTCGCTGTTCACCGGCCAGGTGACGGCGGCGGGCAAGGTGCCGCCGGCGAAGGTGCTGGTGGCAGGTGCCGGCGTGGCCGGTCTCGCCGCCATCGGGACGGCGAAGTCGCTGGGCGCCATCGTCCGTGCGACGGACGCCCGTCCCGAGGTCGCCGAGCAGGTGCAGTCCATGGGCGGCGAGTTCCTCGCGGTGCAGGTCGCCCAGCAGCAGGTCTCCACCGACGGCTACGCCAAGGAGACCTCCGACGACTTCAACAAGGCTGCCGCCGCCCTCTACGCCGAGCAGGCCAAAGACGTCGACATCATCATCACGACGGCCCTCATCCCGGGACGGCCTGCTCCCAGGCTCATCACCGAGGAGATGGTCGCGTCCATGAAGCCGGGCTCGGTCGTCGTCGACATGGCGGCGTCCAACGGCGGCAACGTGGCGGGCTCCCGGCCCGACGAGTTGGTCGTGACCGACAACGGCGTGAAGATCATCGGCTACACCGATCTCGCGGGCAGGCTGCCCACCCAGGCGTCCCAGCTCTACGGGACCAACATCGTCAACCTCTTCAAGCTGCTCACCCCGGCCAAGGACGGCGAGGTGACGCTCGACCTCGAGGACGTGGTGCTGCGCGGCATGACGGTGCAGCAGGACGGTGAGCGGCTGTGGCCCCCACCACCGGTCAAGGTGTCGGCGGCGGCTCCGGCGGCTGTGGCCCCGGTCGTCGAGGACCCGGCCGTCAAGGCGGCGCGGGAAGCGGCGGCGGCGAAGGCGTCGGCGCGACGCCGGCTCGTCATGTCGGCGATCGCGGCGGTGCTGGTGATCCTCGCTGTGACCTACTCACCGGCGAGCTTCGTCGGGGCCTTCACCGTGTTCGCGCTGGCGGTCGTGGTGGGGTTCTACGTGATCAGCGGCGTCTCCCACTCTCTCCACACCCCCCTCATGGCACAGACCAACGCCATCTCCGGAATCATTCTGGTGGGCGCCCTGCTCCAGTTGGGGTCGACCAACGTCGCCGTCCTGGTGATGTCCTTCATCGCGGCGACCATCGCCTCGATCAATATCTTCGGCGGGTTCCTGGTGTCGTTCCGGATGCTCAGCATGTTCAAGAAGGAGGCATAAGGGCATGCTGCTCTACTTCGTCCAGGGCCTGTACATCGTCGCGGGCGTCCTGTTCATCCTGTCGCTGGCGGGCCTCGCCAAGCAGACCACCGCGCGGATGGGCAACATCGCCGGCATGATCGGCATGGGCCTCGCCCTCGTCGCCACGATCATCCACTCGCTCAACCTGTCGGCCACCGACACCGAGAACCGGCTGCCGGTCCTCGTCACGCTGGGCCTCATCATCGCCGTGCTCGCGATCGGCGCCGTCATCGGCACCCCGATCGCCCGCAAGGTCGAGATGACCCAGATGCCGGAGCTGATCGCCGCGTTCCACTCCTTCGTGGGCATGGCGGCGGTGCTGGTGGGCTTCAACTCCTTCGCCGCACCGGACGGCGCCGGCGGTGCCGTCCACCTCGTCGAGGTCGCCCTCGGCGTCCTGATCGGCGCCTACACCTTCACCGGCTCGGTGGTCGCGTACCTCAAGCTGTCGGCGAAGATGAAGTCCAAGCCGCTGACCCTGCCGGGCAGGAACCTCATCAACCTCGTCGGCTTCGTGCTGTTCTTCGGGCTGATGATCTGGTTCGTCCTCGCCTCCGAGCACAACGTCACGCTCGGCTGGATCCTCATCATCGCCATCGCGGTCATCGGCTTCGCCCTCGGCTTCCACATGGTCGCCGCCATCGGCGGCGGAGACATGCCGGTCGTGGTCTCGATGCTGAACTCCTACTCCGGCTGGGCGGCCGCGGCGGCGGGCTTCATGCTCAACAACAACCTGCTGATCATCACCGGTTCGCTGGTGGGCTCGTCCGGCGCCATCCTGTCGTACATCATGTGCCGGGCCATGAACAGGTCGTTCATCTCCGTCATCCTCGGCGGATTCGGCGCCGAGGGCGGCACCGTGGCGGTCGCGTCCGAGGCCGAGCAGGGCGAGTACCGGGAGATCGACGCCGCCGGCGCCGCGGAGATGCTGAAGGCCGCGCAGTCGGTCATCATCACCCCGGGTTACGGCATGGCGGTGGCGAAGGCGCAGTACCCGGTCGCCGACCTCACGGCGAAGCTTCGGGCGCAGGGCATCAGCGTCAGGTTCGGCGTCCACCCGGTCGCCGGTCGCCTGCCGGGCCACATGAACGTGCTGCTCGCCGAGGCCCACGTCCCGTACGACATCGTGCTCGAGATGGACGAGATCAACGACGACTTCGCGGACACCGACGTCGTCCTCGTCATCGGCGCGAACGACACGGTGAACCCGGCGGCGCTGGACGACCCGAGCAGCCCCATCGCGGGCATGCCCGTCCTGGAGGTCTGGAAGGCCGCCAACGTCATCGTGTTCAAGCGCTCGATGGCCACCGGTTACGCCGGCGTGCAGAACCCGCTGTTCTTCAAGGAGAACACGCAGATGCTGTTCGGCGACGCCAAGCAGAGGGTCGACGACATCCTCAAGGCCCTGGGCTGACCCACGTAGGAGAGCCCCCGCGCCACGCGGCGCGGGGGCTCTTCTGCGTCCTGCCCGGACGCTTCGGGCCTGCCACCAGACCCCTCCCACGCCACGGCGGCCGACCCTGACCCGACGGGACGGCGATGACGCCCGATGGGCAAGACCCCTGGGCGGGCGCTTGACTGAGCCGCCACACTGGGAGCGTTCCGTCCCCTGCCGAAGGAGCCCGCATGATGGCTGTTGAACAGATCACCGTCCGGCTGACCACCAGGGACGACCTCGATGCCCTGCACTCGCGCGAGGCTCACCCCGACGCGCACCTCGCGCAGCAGCGCTTCGAAAGGCAGGAGGCCGGCGACTACTTCCATGCGCTGGCCGAACGCGGCGGGGTCATCCTCGGCACCTGCGTCCTGGACTGTGACAGGTCACAGCCGCTCTGCCCGGAACTGAAGAACCTCTGGGTCTACCCGGAACAGCGCCGCCAGGGCGCCGCGCGGGCGCTCACGACCTTCCTCGAGGACAGGGCCCGCGAGCTGGGCTTCGTCGAGGTCTTCCTGCGGGTCGACCCGGAGAACGCCGCCGCCATCCCCATGTACATCGGGCTCGACTACACCCCCACCGGCGACCACGTCGCCACCACCTACGAGTGGATGGACGCGGCGGGCGAGCACCACACGACCGAACAGACTGACGCCGTCTACCGCAAGTCGCTGCGCATCGCCCAGTGACGGCCCCACCTCGCCGCGTCAGCGAGCGGGCAGGACCCCGAGCGCGACGACTGTCGCCCGACGCTCGGCGACGGCGAGTTCGAGCAGGATGCGCCGCGGTTCGAACCTGAGCCCCTCGATCGCGAGCCCGCCGTGGAGCAGCCAGATCGCCACCTTGCCGAGGTCCCCGGCGTGTTCCCCGCGGACGAGTAGGACCGTGCCGTCGGCGAAGCACAGCTCGGCGATGCCGGGCGAGGCAGCGGCGCCGCGGATGGCGCGGATCGGCACCCGCCTGCGCACGAGCAGCCGCACCGTGACGGCGATGACCTCTGGCGCCGAGACCGCGTACTCGCTGGCGATCCTGAAGGCGGCGTCCTCGAGTTCTGCCGCGTCCTCGGGGCTGAGCACGAATTCAGGCTCGTTGAGGAGCGGGCCTGCAGCCCGCTTCAGCCAGGACCAGAACCCTCCGACTGCTCCCACCCCACCAGTATGGGCTTGCTGACCGACAGATCCGAAGCCCTCCGAGGGCCCCAATCGGGTCACGATTCAGCCAAGGATCTGCCGCGCGCGCCGGACGTCGTCGTTCATCTGCTCGACGAGTCCTTCGATGCTGTCGAAGCGCACCTGGCCCCGAATCCGGGCGATGAACTCGACGGTGACGGCCGCACCGTAGAGCTCCAGGTCGTCGCGGTCGAGCACGTACGACTCGACCCTGCGGTCCTGGCCGTCGAAGGTCGGGTTGGTCCCCACCGAGATGGCGGCGGGCCACCGGGGGGCCTCCACTCCCGCGGCGAGCGGCTCGCCGTGGGCGCCGCGGCTGTCCCGACGGATCAACCAGCCCGCGTAGACACCGTCCTGCGGGCACGCCAGGTCGGCGGGCACCGGCAGGTTGGCGGTCGGGAAACCGAGCTCACGCCCCCGCCGGTCCCCGTACGCGACGGTTCCCCTGAAGGAGAACGGACGTCCGAGGTGCTCCCGTGCCAGCTCGACGTCCCCGCCGGCCAGCGCGTCGCGGATGAGGGTCGAGCAGGTCTCGGTGTCGCCGTAGCGGACGAGCGTCAGCCCGTCCACGACGAACCTTCCCGCCGCGAGCTCGGTGAGCGTCGCCACGGTGCCCGAGGCGCCGCGTCCGAACCTGAAGTTGGAGCCGACCACCACCCGCGCGGGGTTCAGCGGCAGCAGCACCTCCTCGACGAACTTCTCCGGGGGAAAGCTTGCGAACTCGCGGGTGAACGTGACCACCTCGACCCTGTCGGCGCCGGCGGCGGTCAACAACTCGATGCGTTCCTCGAGGCTGGTCAGCAGCATCGGTCCGGCGTCGGGCCGCAGCACCGACACCGGATGCGGCCAGAAGGTGACGACGACGACCGGCAGCCCCGGCTCTCGCCTGCGCGCCTCGGCGAGCACCGCCTGGTGTCCGGGGTGCACGCCATCGAAGTTGCCGATCACCACCACTGAACGGTCCACTGCCCCACCTCTCCAAGCCCTCGAACGATAGCAAGCCCGACGGGGCGTCCTACGTCACGAACACCGCCACCGGCACCGAGCGTTCCCCCTCGGCGCGGTAGAGCGCGAGCAGGCGATCGTGGTCGAGGACGGCGAACACTCCCGGCGCCGGCGCGGCGTCGAGAGGGCGCCCGTGCCGCACGTCGTCGACGACGGCGCCTTCGACCTCGTGGACCGCGAAGCAGCGGCGGGCGACGTCGCCCATCGCGAGCAGCGGCACGTCGGCCGTGCCGGCCACGAGCTCGTCGGCGCCGAGGTGGTGCTCGTCCAGCCGGAACGGTCCCACGCGGGTGCGCCGCAGGGCTGTGA
>JAEWIK010000354.1 GCA_023387135.1 Actinomycetes bacterium
GCAACACGATCAGGCCCAGCCCGAAGCTGTTCAGGAGGGACGTCACGACGACGCTGACGACGAGCCAGATCGGGCCCTTGCGGCCGAGCCACCTGAACACCAGGGCGCACAGGCCCATGCCGATGGCGATCGCGATGTGCAGCGGAAGGGTGAGCGGGAAGCCGACGATCGCCGACGAGAGCAGGTGCCCGACGGCGATGACGATGAAGCCGACCCAGGGGCCGAAGCCGATCGCGGCGAAGAAGCCGGGCGCCGAGTCAAGCCCGATGGAGCCCAGCGGGCTCGGGATCTTGATGAGGGACCCGACGGCCGACAGGGCGATGAAGATCGCCATGATCGCCAGGTTCCGGGCGGACACCGGTGAGTTCGTGGCCTTGTCAGGGGCCTGGTCGGAGATGGACATGACTACTCCTTCGTAGTGGTGGTGAGAAATGCTTCGAGGCCGGCACGATCAGGTCCGCCGCGCGCTCCCTGGCGCGTGCAGGAGGCCGCGGCGACCGCATTGCCGAGGCGCACTGCCTCGGCCACGTCGCGCTGCTCCACGTAGCGGTAGTAGAGGAAGGCTCCTGCGAAGGCGTCCCCGGCACCGGTCGTGTCGACCGGCGTGATGGCGACGCCCGCCACCGTTGTGCGCGTGCCACCGTCCAACGCGACGGCCCCGTCGCGACCCAGGGTGACGATCGCCGTGCCCGAACAGTGCCGCTCGAGGAAGGCGAGCCCGGCGTCCAGGTCGGCGCTCCCTGCCAGATCTGCGAGGGCCTCCCGGCACGGAAGGAACGCGTCGGTGGTGGACGCGACGTCGAGCACGTCCTCGACGCTGACGCCCAGCCCGTTCATCGTCGCCATGCCGACCTCCAGGCCGAACACGACGGGCACGCCCGCGTCCCTGGCGGCGCGGACGCCGGCGAGGGCCGGCTCGGACGGCAGCAGGTCGGTGTAGAAGACCGAGGCACCGGTGATCGCCGCGGTGTCGACCTCGTCGGCGCGGAGCGACCCGAAGGCGTCCCCCATGTCGAGCAGGATGAACCGCTCGCCCTGCGCGTCGACGACGACTGTCGTGCTGAGCGACGCACCACCCGGCAGGACGCGCATCCCCGAGGTGTCGACGCCTTCGTCCTGGAGGCTCTCGATGATCGCCTGGCCGAGCCTGTCGTCCCCGACCTTGCCGACGTAGGCGCATGCGGCGCCGAGCCGGGCGGCCTGGGCGATGACGTTGGTCCCGGACCCGCCGGGCAAGAAGGTCCGCTCGTTCACCACGGCGAACCCATCGGGTCCGGGAAGCCTGTCCACGCGCACCAGGACGTCCATGGCGAGCGTTCCGAGGCCGACGACCTCAGCCATCATTTCCTCCGAAGGGTGACTGTGTGCCGGTAGCGGTCGGCACGGATGGCGATCCGGCTGTACTCGATGGGCCTGCCCGACTTGTCGAAGCCGCAGCGCGCGATGATGAGCAGGGGATCGAGCGCCTTGACGCCGAGTTCGGTGGCGGCCTCGGCGTCGGCTCTGGCGATGCCGAACGTGTCCTCGGTGGTGTGCACCACGAGGTTGTAGACGTCCTCGAGTTGCGCGTAGAGCGACTGGCCGTCGAGGAGTTGTTCGATGTCGTAGCCGCGGAACAGCTCGAGAGGCAGGTAGGAGACGTTGAGGGAGACGGGGGCGCCGTCCGCCGTCCGCACCCTGTGGAACCTGACGACGGGAGTCCCCGGCGCGATCCCCAGCGCCGCGGCCGTCTCGGCGTCCGCGGGTTCGGTGCGCAGCGACTCGCCGCGCCACCCCGGTTCGATGCCTTGGGACAGCATCATCTGGGTGAAGCTCATGAGTGCGGCCGGCGTCAGCGACAGGCGGGGCGAGACGACCCGCGTCCCCATGCCGTGGATGATCGCCAACAGTCCCTCGCCGACGAGCTCCTCGACGGCCTTGCGCACGGTCGTCCGGGACACCCGGTACCGCGCCTGCAGGTCCGATTCGCTCGGGATGTACGTCCCCGCGGGCCAGGCACCCTGATGAATGCGAGCAGCGATATCCCGCTTCACCCGCAAGTAGAGAGGCTCCGATGCCATCGCTACGTCCTGTCGTCACGACGTCATGATGTCTGAGTATCTTCCCGCGGGAACACCCTGTCAACGGTCTTGCGAGTAACTGATGCCGCGCGCCAGAGCCGAGTTCCTGGTCGACTCCCAGTGCGAATGACAGGCCGAGACGAAGGGACCAACGGCCGCGCGCGAGTCAGGCCACGTCTGTCTGACCCCGTCGCTATGGTCTGAAGCTATGAGCATAAGTTCCACCATCCTGGGGTCCTCGCGCGCTTCCACTCCGCTCGCAACGCTGATCAACTCGGCGTGCAAGGCAGTCGGAGGCATCTTCCGACTGGACTACTCCCGCGCAGTCGTTCTCACCGATGACTGGCGCAAGACTCAGGCGGGCGGCGTGCCACAGGGAGCTTTCCTGCTTGCGGCCGCCGGCGTGCAGACCCCGGAAGGGTTCGCTCTGGATGACGAGGAACTGGTGCTCCTGCGGGTCAGTGGGACGGCTCCACTTCCGAATGAGTCTGACCTCGTCCAGACGCGCCTCGCAGTCGTCCGCGACGCAGGGGATTCGGGCAAAGGGTTCGATGAGGTCACGGATGAGCTGACACGGAACGAGCTCCAGCAATCTGCCTTCGACTGCGAAGTGATCGGGACCTTCTATGTCGACCGCAATGAAGCCAGGATCCAGTTCGGATCTGACATCGACAATGTAGTTTCGTCGGCGCGCTACCAAGTCTTCCTTCCGTCACCCAGCGTCCTGTCCTGGATCGCGAGCTACCCAGAACCGGACGGAGCAGACCTACTCAACCTCGGAGCAGTCCGGTTCGCCTCGACTCGACGCCGAGCGCGCGAGTCTGGAACTGACCAGGCGGCAGTTCAGGTTCACATCGGCGACTTCGTGGCCCGCAAGACAGCCGTGTTCGGAATGACGCGCACAGGCAAGTCGAACACCATCAAGACCCTTGTGACGGCAATCGCCACCCAGGCAGCACGCTCCGGTGTTCCGGTTGGGCAGCTGATCTTCGACCCGCAAGGCGAGTACGCCAACGTCAACGAGCAAGATCAGACAGGGCTCAGGCTGCTAGGCGACGAAAGCCGAGTCCGTATCTACCGCCTCGGCGCCAGCGGCTTCGAACCTCAGGTCCGGCCGTTGGCCATGAACTTCTTCGACCCTGCCAACTTCGATGCTGTGGTCGACTTCGTGAACTCGGTTGTCAACGACAACTTCGGCACGTACGCGTACGTACGGTCGTTCACTGCAATCAACTGGTCGGAACCTGACCGCAGCACCGACTATGGCGATTGGGTGACGTGGTCGCGTGCCGTCGTCGGCTTCTACGGCTTGCTTGCCGAGTGCGGGATCACCAGCGCCTCGTTCGCTGGGAGAGGGATTGAGTTCGGCTGGAGCCAGGATCTGTTCAATGACTTCAACGCGCAGCATCCCGGACTTGTGCAGAGCGTTGGCAGGAGCTATCGAGCCTCCACTCCTGAGGCGGCTCGCCGGGTGATGCAGTTCATGGCAGCAAGCGGAACCTGGAACCAGCGTTCAGCCAACAGCGGAGGCGGCGACACACCGTTCAAGTTCATCGCGGACTTCAACAACAGGGCGAGCGGCAAGGCGGCAATCCGCCAGCTCCGAGAGTTCCACTCCACAAGCTCAGTCCAAAGGGTGGAGGACCAGGTCTGGGAAGATATGCAGGCGGGGCGACTAGCGATCATCGATCTGGCTCACGGATCAGGCGATGTCTCCAAGACGATCTCGGAAAGCACCGTGAACTTCCTCCTTTCGCGCGCCAACGAGCGGTTCCGTTCCGGCCAGAACCCAATTCCCTTCCAGATCGTCGTCGAGGAGGCGCACAACCTGTTCGAGCGCGGGGCGAAGGACGTGACCGGCAACCCATGGGTGCGACTGTCGAAGGAGGCAGCGAAATACCAGATCGGCCTCGTGTACGCGACCCAGGAGGTCTCGAGTGTCGACCAGCGCATCCTCTCGAACACCTCAAACTGGCTCGTGGCACACCTGAACTCCGACAACGAGACACGCGAGCTCTCGCACTACTACGACTTCAAGACGTGGGCCGACAGCATCCGTCGGGTTGAGGACCAGGGGTTCATCAGAATGAAGACCTACTCAGGTCGGTACATCGTGCCGGTACAGGTCGCGAAACTCGACCACGCGATGATCAACGCAGCCCGTGAAGCGGCGGGCCTCCAGCCAGTCGAGGTCAGCTAGCCGTGCCATATCCCTCCGAGCGAGCCTCGCGCCTCGGGCACGTGCCCGTCGTGAACAGCCAAGCCGTTCACGACGCGTTCTCACGTTGGGAGGTCGCGCAAGCAACTCCTGCGGACGAGAACCGAGTTACGTCGCTCTGTCGACCCATCGAGGAGCTTGACAATGAGGGCGTCGCGGACGCGGTTAGGTTCGCGATCACGGTTGATGGATCGGACACCGAGGTTGAAGCAACTCGAGAGCACCCGACCATCAAAGTCGGCTACGTGCGCGTCGCGGCCTCCTTCATCGATCTCGAGAAACTGCACACTGCCAGCGCCGGTGACTTCGTCAACCCGCTTCTCCTCCGTGAATCGCACCAGCACGCCGCCTTCGACCGCGCGCTGCCCGGGTCCGGCCTCGTGATCCCCGGATCGACCGGCGTGGACACGTGGCGGCAAGAGCTGGACCGCTTCCTTCAGGAGACGAAATTCGATCAGGCATCAGATCAGACACTGGCGGACATGCTCTTGGCGTTGCACGGGTCGCCAAGCGCCCCCGCAGTCACAGCACCCCTTCGACGTTGTCCATCCTGCAGGGCGAAAGACACTCAGCTCTCCGGCGGCCAGATTGACGTCCCCAAAGCGGGCACGACGTGCCCCCAATGCGGCACCAAGATCTACCTTGGCGACGTCCTCCGCACCGAAGAGGAGTACATGCCGGAGGGTTCGAATGCGAGCGCCTTGACTCGGATGATGCTGGTAGCCGAGCGGTTGACGTCACTTGGTTACATGCAGTTGCTGTTCGAGGACGCGCAAGGTTATGACGTACTCAAACGCACACTGTTCATCACCGACGGCCCCTTGGGTCTTCACGGGACGGTCGCGCCTCTCAAGCGCCGGTTCCAGGACTATCTCGGCGAGTTAGCCAGACAGTGCACGACCAACAACCACCCTGCCGCCCCTCTCGTCGTTGGCGTTGAGAAGTCCGGTGCGTTCGTCGAGCATGCCCGGCTCATCTCCCACCTGATCGAGCCGGGAAAGGTCATGTTCCTTACGACGGAATACATCAACCGGATGACGGGGCGCCCGCTCACAAATCCCTACGGTTCGGACGAGTTCTACGGTCGACGGTTCCTGTACCGCACTCGGAACGGAGGAACCCTGGTGTTCACGGTTCCTCCCAAGCCTGGTGTGACGCCCTACGGCGACCCGGATGGCGAGCTCTGGTCGAGTTACCCAACGCTCCGTCCGATCTGCGAGGTCCTGGACCGGGTGCAGACCCGCCTGTACGAGAACGCCGTCATCCCGGTGGCACTGGCACATTCTGCCGCGTCCTTGCCACTGGGCGTAGGGCAGTCGGTCCTGCGTGCGTTGGTCCAGCAGTCCTTGGGCCTGCCGACTCGGAGCCAGATTCGTCAGACCGGGCCGTTCGCAGGGCCATACTAAGGCTCAACGAAGCGCGTCAGAGACGGGATCCGACAGAACGATCAACTCATTGGCCGACGCACGCCGCAGATCGTCTTTCGACCCGCGCAGGTGGGCGGAGTACAGCAGCCCAAACTCGGAAACGTCCCGAGCGCGGTATAGGACCTTGATGGTCTCGGCAACGTCGTAGGTCAGCACCCAGTTCGTATTGGCATGGCTGTTCAAGACTGTCGCTAGCGCCCGGTGGTCTTCCTCTTTGAAGGCACTCATGTAGAGCGAACTGCCCTTCGCAACGTAGGGCGGGTCTACGTAGGCGAAGACATTCTCCTTTGGAAGGTACTCACGAAGACGCGCGGCACCATCCTGTTTCGTGACCCGGATCTTCCGGCTGAGCTCCGCCAGTCTCTCAATGCGGCCCTTCAGGACCTTCTTGTCGTAGCGGGCGTCGATCTTGTACTTGCCCGCCTGCGCAAACCCTCCAATGACCCCAGCGCCAAGCACGCCCGACCGGCTGGTGCGGTTGAGGAAGAAGGTGGCGAATCCGAGATCGAGCGGGTCGACGTCCGAGTCGTGGCGGCGACGGTAGATCTCGCGTTGCCTCTTCCATTCCTCGATGGTGAGGGGGGCTCTGTCGAGCAGCCGGAGGAAGGCGTCGGAGTCCTTGACCATACCCTTCCAGCAGGCGTGGATGGCGGGGTCGAGATCATTGATGACCACCGTGCCGACGACCCCTTTGAGAAGGAGCTCCACCGCTGCCCCTGCGCCGCCAGCGTAGGGTTCGACGTAGGTTGGCTTGTCGAGACCGAGGGCTTTGATGGTCGACTCGAAGAATCCGGCCAGCGTGGCCTTCCCACCTGGGTAGCGCAGCGGACTCGCGTGGGAGCCACGCCGGGTGACGACGTGAACCACGTCGGGCTCCCTTCGGTTGCGCGTCCGGCAGATGCGATTCCGATTCTAGGGACACCGTCCGACGAAGAGCACGTTGCACGACCGAGCAGTTGGACGCGGAGACGACACCGATGCCCGAGCTCACACTCACGTCCCGCGGCCTCCGACTGCGGATGGGTTGGCGAGCCGCAGTCGCCGAACGCAACTCTTCATCGCCAGGGGACATACCTGTGGCCGGCCTCCGGGACGGACGCCGCTACCAGCTCATCAACCTCGCCCGAATCTCGCGGAAGGAGCGTTTCCCCGGTCAACTGGCGGAGGATACGAGATTCGAACTCGTGAGGGCGTGAACCCAACCCGCTTTCCAAGCGAGCGCCATAGGCCTCTAGGCGAATCCTCCGCGAGAGAGGATACCGGCAAGGTCGTCCTCAACTCCAACCGGGCGTTTGGGCTTGTGGTGACGGGCCTGGAGCGGCTCAGCGGCCGGGGTGGACTGTCTGGGTCGTGCCGGTGGTGTCGGTGAAGGTGAGGGACTCGATGAGGGCGCCGGCCTCACCGGGGTCCAGGTGGTCAGGGGTCGCGATGCTGACCAGCACCACTTCGCGACCGTCGAGGGCGCCTCCCTCGAGGCGCGTCGATGACGTGGAGGGCGTGAACCCCTTCCTGGCGGTCACCTTCTCGAGACCGGCGCCCGGCGGCAGCAGGAAGACAGACCAGGTCGTCGACCCTCCCTGAGCCGAGCTCGTGACGGAGAGGATCGCACGGTAGTCGTCCCCCATCGACGACAGCGGCATGGCGGACCCCTGGCCGTCGTGGTCGAAGCCGACGACGTCGAGGGCGGGGTCGGCGTACACGTCGATCCCCGGTGCGAGCGAGGCTGCCGAGACGTCATTGCCCAGGCTGTCGCGGGTTCGTCCGTCCGTCGACCGCCAGATCAAGCCTTGGATCGAGGCCGGCGGCTCGTCGGCGACCATCAGCACCGCCGTCAGGTCCATGCCCTCCAGGTGCCGCTCGACGGAGCCCCAGCCGCCTCCGCTCGACACGAAGGTCACCCACTCGGCGGACGGCAGCACCGCGACGGTGACGAAGTCATTGACCTGGAACGGCTCCCAGGGCTGATCAGCCGGGCGCGTGAAGGACTCCATCTCCCTCTCGCCCGCCACCGTCGTGACGCTCACCGACACGTTCAGCAACTCGCCGCTCGCTCCACCAACCCTCTCGACGTCCATGACGGCACGGGAGACGCCGGACGCGCTGCTCCCGTTCTGGATCGGCTCGTTGAAGAGCGCGGTGGCGTGCGTGACTGTCTGGACGGGCTCGGGCACCGCCGGTCTGCCGGGTGCCCTGACGAACGGGACGGCGACCAGCGCGGCCGCGGCCACCACCGCGAGCGTCACCATGACGCCACCCGTCCGCCGGGCCTTCGCACGCCGACCCGCCGCCAGCACCGCGCCCGCGTCGATCTCGACGTCCAGCGGCACCGAGCTGAACTCCTCGCGGAGACGACTCTCAAGATCCACACTCATCGCAGGTCTCCTTCGGTGACGTAGTGGGCCCGCAGGGCGGCGAGCCCCCGGGAAGCCGCCGACTTCACGGCGCCGAGCGAGATGCCCAACTGGCGGGCCACCTCACGTTCGGGAAGGTCGTCCACGTAGCGCAGGACGACGACTGCCCGCTGTTGCCGCGGCAGCGAGGCGAGCATCCGCGCGATGCGGTCACGCTCGTCCACCTCGTCCTCCCGCGGCTCGACGGGACGCTCCGGGACGTCGGCGACGATCTCGGAGCGACGGCGCCGCCACCGGTCGACGTTGAGGTTGACCAGCACGCGCCGGGCGTACGCCAGCGCGCCCTCGATCCGGACCCTGTTCCAGGCGAGATAGGTCTTCACGAGCGCCTCCTGGACGAGTTCTTTGGCGAGCTCGGAATCGCCTGTCAAGAACCACGCCGTACGCCCCAGCGAGGGTGACGATGACCTGACGAACGCGGTGAACTCCGCGTCCCGCTGGTTGCTGCCCGCCATGACGTCCTCTCGTCGCTTCCCACCCTCTCCTACGCCACCGACTGCCGAAAGGTTGCCTGCCGGTTTCCTCGGTCGGGGATAGAGTCCGCGACATGACGACGCCGATTCGCTGGGGACTGCTCGGGACGGGGAACATCACCAGGAAGCTGCTCGCCGGAGCAGCACTCGCCCCCGACGTGGAGGTCGTCGCCGTCGGCAGCCGGACGGACGAACGCGCGCGCGAGTTCGCGGCCGCCAACGGCATCGCCAGGGCGCACGGGTCCTACGAAGAACTCCTGGCGGACCCGGAGGTCGACGCCGTCTACCTCAGCCTCCCGAACGCGCTTCACCACGAGTGGACGATGGCAGCCCTCGCCGCGGGCAAGCACGTCCTCTGCGAGAAGCCCTACAGCCGCCACCCCGACGAGGTCACAGCCGCCTTCGACGCCGCCGACGCCGCCGGGCTCGTCCTCGAAGAGGCGTTCATGTGGCGGCACACCCCGCAGGTGCGCAAGCTGCTGGAGCTGCTGCCGGCCATCGGTCCGATCCGCGTGGTCAGGGCGACCTTCGGCTTCTCGATCGACGCCGACTACGACGTCAGGATCGACCCGTCCCTCGACGGCGGATCGTTGATGGACGTCGGCTGCTACTGCGTCAGCGCCTCG
>JAEWIK010000079.1 GCA_023387135.1 Actinomycetes bacterium
TGGTGCCCGTCCTCACCGACACCGGCATCATGCCCGGCATTCTTCTTCGCCAGGGCTTCGAGCATCTTGGCCTTGAGATCGTCGTTGTCGGTCATGGCAGACACTGTGCCACCAGGGTGTCTCCAGCGTCGAGCCGTCAGCGCGCAGTGCTCAGAGCCTGGCACGCGACATCCCAGACGTCCTGCGACATGGCGGCGATGAGCCGCCGTCCCACGACCCCCGGACGGTAGTCCACCCCCGCCTCGCTCGCGATCCTGCCGCCGAACTCCTGCACCATCAGGCCGCCCGGCAGGTGGTCCCACGGGAACATCGACCTGTAGGTGAGGAAGTCCACCTCACCCTCGAGCAGCTTCGGGTAGTCGACCCCGCAGCAGCCCCAGGAGCGGCGGACCTCCACGAGCGGCTCCTCGTCGCAGGTCACGTGGACATACGAAGCCCCCAGCGGGACGGCCCGCTCGGGACGGGTGAACCGCAGCGCCTCCCCGTTGCAGGTCACCCCGGCACCGCGCTCGGCGACGTACATGCGCTCGTGCAGCGGTTGCCAGATCCAGCCGCGCACCGTCTCGCCGTGGCGCACCTCCGCCACCATCACCGCGAAATCGCTGGAGCCACGGGAGAAGTTCTTGGTGCCGTCGACGGGGTCGATCACCCAGGCGTGCTCGGCGCCCGGCAGGGCGTCCAGCCGGGAAGGGTCCGTGAAGACTCCCTCCTCCCCCACCACCAGGGCGTCGGGGTGCGCTGCGGACAGCACCTTCACCAACTCGACCTCGGCTTCGCGGTCGGCGATGGTGACGGGGTCACCGGGCTTCTTCTCCTCGATGTCACCGGCTTCCAGCGCGCCGAACCTCGGCAGGATCACCCGCTCTGCCACGTCGCGCAACTGCTCGGAGACCCACTCGGTACGCACTCACAACTCCTGGTCTTCGGCGGTGACGAAGTCGATCAGCCGCTCCACCTCGCGCAGCATCGCCGGTTCGAGGTCGCGCCAGTCACGCACCCGTCCCAGCAGCCAGCGCCACGTCTGGGCGATGTCGGCCTGCGAGGCCGCCTGCCGCCCCAGGGCATGGCTCAGCCCCACCTTGTAGTCGATGTCCCGGGGCACCTGGGGCCAGGCGCCGAGCCCGGCGCGCTCCGGCTTGATGGCGGTCCAGATGTCGATGAACGGGTGCCCTGTCACCAGCACCGACGGCGAGGTGACCCGCTCGACGATGCGGCTCTCCTTCGTCCCCGTGACCAGGTGGTCGACGAGCACGCCGAGCCGGCGACCGGGAGCGGGGTCGAACGCCGTGACGATGGACGGCAGGTCGTCGATCCCGCCGAGGTACTCCACCACCACGCCTTCGACGCGCAGGTCGTCACCCCAGATCTTCTCGACGAGTTCGGCGTCGTGCCTGCCTTCGACGTAGATCCTCGACTCCCTCGCCACCTTCGCCGGGGCCGCAGCGGCGATCCTGGAGCCGGAGGCGTTGTGCGTGGGCGCCGCAGGACGGACGCGGGCCGGCGGGACGAGGCTGACCGGGGAGCCGTCGATCCAGAAACCAGGGCCGAACGGGAGGCTGCGCCGGGCGCCCTTGCGGTCCTCCAGCACCACCAGGCCGTTCTCCCAGCGCACTATCGCGCCGACGAAACCTGACGTCGGCTCCTCCACGACGAGGCCGACCTCGACGGGAGTCTCCACCGAGACCCGCCGCTGGGCCTGCTGCCAGCCGGGCGCCAGCACATCTCGGTCGTAACGGGAACCCGCCATGGAGAACACCCTAGGTTGTCACCGCGCTGGGTCTTGACGCTGTCCGTCCTGAAGGACTCGTTCGCCCATCTCCTAGGCTTGGCGCATGCGCGCCATCGTTGCACGGGAGCCGGGAGGCCCCGACGTCCTCGACTACCTCGACCTGCCCGACCCGGAGCCGGGTCCCGGAGAACTCCTCGTGGCCGTGGCGGCCGCCGGCGTCAACTTCATCGACACCTACCGCCGGGCCGGCGTCTACGCGATGGACTACCCGCACATCGTGGGCAGTGAAGGCGCCGGACGGGTGGTGGGTCTCGGCGAGGGCGTCGAGGGCTTCGCCGAGGGAGACCTGGTGTCGTGGCACGACACGAGGGGCTCCTACGCCGAACTCGTCGCCGTGCCGGCGTCCCAGGCCGTGAAGGTGCCCGAGGGTCTCGACGTCGGCGTGGCAGCCGCCCTGCCGATGCAGGGAATGACAGCTCACTACCTCGTCGCGTCGACGTTCGAGGTGGGCCAGGACCACCAGGTGCTGCTGCATGCCGGCGCCGGCGGGGTCGGCCTGCTCGCCACCCAGTTGGCGACCCTGCGCGGCGGACGGGTGATCACCACCGTCTCCTCGCCGGAGAAGGCCGCGCTCTCCAGGGCCGCGGGCGCCGTCGAGGCGATCGACTACTCGGGCTTCGGCGACCTCACCGCCGAGCTGCCGCCGGTCGTTCGTGGGCTGACGGACGGCGAAGGCGTCCACGTCGTCTACGACGGGGTGGGCAAGACCACCTTCGACGCGTCGCTGGCCAGCCTGCGGGTGCGCGGCACGCTCGTCCTGTTCGGCGGCTCGTCGGGACAGGTGCCGCCGTTCGACCCGCAGCGGCTCAACGCCAGTGGCTCGCTCTTCCTCACCCGTCCCACGATCGCCCACTACACCCGCACCCGGCTGGAGATCGAGTGGCGGATGTCCGAACTGCTAGGCCTCGCCGCGTCCGGGAAGCTCGACGTGAGGGTCGGCGAGAGGTTCCCGCTGGAGGCGGCGGCCGACGCCCATCGCGCCCTCGAAGGGCGCAGGACCACCGGCAAGGTCGTGCTGATCCCCTGAGCCCTACTCCGCGCCGAGGTAGGCGCGCTTGACCCGGTCGTCGCGCAGCAGGTTGTGACCGGTGTCGGAGAAGGAGATCGTGCCGACTTCCAGGACGTAACCCTTGTCGGCCAGGCCGAGGGCGGCGCGCGCGTTCTGCTCGACGAGCAGGATCGTCACGCCCTCGGACTGCAGTTCCCGCAGGGTGCGCATGATGGTCTGGGTCATGATCGGGCTGAGGCCCATGGACGGCTCGTCGAGCATGAGCAGCTTGGGCCGGCTCATCATCGCGCGCCCGATCGCCAGCATCTGCTGCTCGCCGCCGGAGAACAGGCCCGCGAGTTCGTGGCGCCGCTGGCCGAGCACCTCGAACAGTCCGTACACCCTGTCCATGTCGGCCTTGATTGCGGCGGTGTCCTTGCGGGAGTACGCGCCGAGCTTCAGGTTGTCCTCGACAGTCATGTTGCGGAACAGCCGCCTGCCCTCGGGAGACTGTGCGATCCCGAGCTCGACCACCTTGTGGGCCGGCCTGCCGTCGATCCGCTCGCCGGAGAACCACACCTCGCCGGAGACGAGCTTGAGCAGCCCGGAGATGGCGCGCAGCGTCGTCGACTTGCCGGCGCCGTTGGTGCCGAGGAGCGTGACTATCTGTCCCTCGTCGACGGCGAAGCTGATGCCCTTGACGGCGGTGACGCGCCCGTAGGCGACGACCATGTCCTTGACCTCAAGCATTGTCGTCCTCTGCCTCGTCCGGAGAACCTATGTAGGCCTCGATGACCCGTGGATCGGACTGCACCTCGAGCGCGGTCCCTTCGACCAGCACCTGGCCTCGCACCAGGCAGGACACCCTGTCGCAGAGGTTGAAGATGAACCTCATGTCGTGCTCGATCACGAGGATCGCCAGCCCGAGGTCGCGGATCTTGAAGATGAGGTCCTCTGCCTGCTTGGTCTCCTGCGGGTTCATGCCCGCCGTCGGCTCGTCGAGCAGCAGCAGTCTCGGCTCGGTCGCCAGCGCACGGGCGATCTCCAGCCGCCGCTGGTCGCCGTAGGGA
>JAEWIK010000176.1 GCA_023387135.1 Actinomycetes bacterium
GTGTCGTGGCTCCCCAGCAGGCTCAGCATGCCGTGGTGGTAGCCCTCGGGGATCCTGGCCTGGAGCCGGTTGAGGCCGTCGGCGAGGACGTGGGCGTCGTGCGTGCGGTCGGCGGTGAACCCGAGGACGAGGTCGCGCAGCGTGTAGTTCATGGTGCCGTCCGCGATGTCGCCCTGGAGCCACTGCTCGGGGTCGCGCCACTCCTCGGCAACGATGTAGAGGTCGTCCCGCAGCGGCTTGACCGCCGCGCTGAACTGTCGCCAGAACGGCAGGTTGATGTAATACGGGACGTCGAGGCGCCACCCGTCGATGCCCTGTTGGACCCAGTACCGCCCGACCTCGAGGTGGTGCTGCCTGACCTCCGGGTTGTAGGCGTTCCACTTGGGCAGATACCAGCACCCCGAGCAGGTGCGGTAGTTGGGTTCGGGGTGGGAGACGACGGGGAAGCCCTCGACCGAGAACCAGTTCACGTACCGGGATGCGGCCTCGTTGGCGATGACATCCTGGAACGCCCAGTGACCCTCCCCGCAGTGGTTGAGCACGGCGTCCAGCACCACGCGCATCCCACGCTCGTGACAGGCGGCGAGCAGCCGCTGGAAGGTGGCCAGATCGCCCAGGCGGTGGTCGACGGCGAAGTAGTCGACGGCGTCGTAGCGATGATTGGTCCTCGCCTCGAAGATCGGGGTGAGATAGAGCGCGTTGACCCCCAGCGACGTGAGGTGGTCGAGGTGGTCGATGATCCCCTGCAGGTCACCACCGAGGAAGTTGTCCCTGGTCGGCTCGGCGTCCCACGGCTCCACGTCAGGCGGGTCGAGGGACGGGTCGCCGTTCGCGAACCTCTCGGGGAAGATCTGGTAGAAGACGGCGTCTGCCAGCCAGTCTGGTGCTGCCATTCAGTCCTTCAATCCGGTGGAGGCGATGCCGCGCACGAGGGCGCGCTGGAAGAAGAGGAAGACGACGATGCTCGGCACTGTCGCCGTGAGGGTGCCCGCCATGAGGTAGTTCCACGAGGTGCCGTACCGTCCGACGAAGGACGACAGGCCCAACTGGATCGTGCGCATGGTGTCGTTGTTGGTCACCAGCAACGGCCACAGGAAGTCGTTCCAGGCGAACAGGAAGCTGAAGATGGCCAGGGTCGCGAAGGCGGGCGTCGACAGGGGGACGACGATCCTGAAGAACGTCCCCGCGCGGCTGCAGCCGTCGATCCTCGCTGCCTCCTCCAGTTCGGACGGGATCGTGGCGAAGTACTGGCGCAGCAGGATGATCCCGAACACGTCGGCCAGCCGCGGGACTATCAGGGCGGCCTGGGTGTCGATCCAGCCGAGGTCGGCGACGATGGCGAACGCCGGGATGATCGTCACGAACGTGGGCACCATGAGGCCGCCGAGCAGGATCACGAACAAGGCGTTGCGGAGCGGGAAGCGCAACCGCGCGAACGCGTAGGCGGCGAGCGAGTCGAACACGAGGTGCCCGGCGACGATGCCGGCGGCCATGATCGCGCTGTTGAGGTAGTACTGCGCGAACGGCGCGGCGGTCCACGCCTTGACGTAGTTCTCCCAGTGCCAGGAGGTGGGCAGGATCGACGTGTTCGTGTACGTCTCGGCACGCGTCTGCAGGGACGTCGTGAGCATCCACAGGAACGGCACCACGACGACGACCGAGCCTGCGAGCAGCGCGGCGTGTCGTCCGATCCTTCCGAGGCGGGTGGTGGTCACCTGTCACCGCCTTCCGCGCCGCCGAGCCTCCACTGCACGAGCGTGACGCCCAGCACGAGGAAGAGGGTGACGAAGGCGATCGCGGTGCCGTAGCCGAAGTCGCCCAGCCTGAACGCCTCGCGGTACATGAACATGCCGAGCACCTCCGTGCCGCCGCGCGGGCCGCCCTCGGTGAAGACGTACACCAGGTCGAAGGCCTGGAAGCTCGTGATGAGCGCCTGGATGACGACGAAGAAGGTCATGGGGGAGAGCAGCGGCACCGTGATGTGCCTGACCTGCTGGAACGCCGACGCGCCGTCGAGCTGGGCTGCCTCGTAGATGCTGTGTGGCAGCGCCTGCAGGGCAGTCAGGTAGAGCACGGCGTTGAACCCGATGTTCTTCCAGACCGTGAGCAGGGTGAGGGCGCCGAGCGCGAGCCACCTGTCCTGCAGCCAGTCGGGCCCCTGGATGCCCACCTGCGCCAACAGGGCGTTGACGAAGCCGGCAGGGTCGAGCATGTAGCGCCAGACGATCGCCGCGGCGACCGACGAGGTCACGACCGGCAGGAAGTAGATGCCGCGGTAGACGCCGAGGCCGCGCAGCGGCGCGTCCAGCAGCAGCGCGACGGCGAGGCCCGTGAGGACGCTGAGCAGGCAGACGCCGACGGCGTACAGCACAGTGACGAGCAGGCTGTTCCAGAACTCGGGGTCCTGGGTGAGCCTGGCGTAGTTCTCCAGCCCCACGAACTGCTTGACGGGATCGAAGCCGTTCCAGGAGGTGAGGCTGATGTGCCCGGCCGACACGATGGGATAGAACACGAACACCCCGAGCACCAGCAGCGCGGGGGCGAGGAAGAGTGCCGCCGTCAGCACCTGGTCCCTGTCGTAGCGCTGCCGCCTCGACACGCGCGCCCGGCGGCGGCCGCCCGGGAGGATGACCCCCGGGCGGACCGCCGTTCGAACAGTGCTCACGAGCCTCAGCCCTGGGCGATCACGTCGTTGACTGCCTTCTCGGCGGCTGCCAGAGCCTCGTCGACGCTGGCATCGCCGGCGAACGCCTTCTCGAGTTGCTGGGCGAACGCCAGCGAGATCTTCGGGTACAGCGGCGTGTTGGGACGGGCGTGCGCGTCGGCCATCTGCTCAACATAGGGCAGCAGCCGGGGCTCGGTGCTCTTGACCCAGTCGAGGTAGGCGCTGGAGGTCGCCACGGAGTTGGTGACGGGCAGCATGCCCGTCGTCTGGCTCCACTTGGTCACCTGCTCGGGAGCGAGGAACCAGGCGAGGAAGTCGGCCGCCGCCTTCGCGTTGGCGTCGGAGTTGTTGAACACCATGGCCTGCTCGCCGCCGAGGTTGGTGGCGGGCTTGCCGTCGCTGGGGTACGGCGCCTTGGCGACGCCGAAGTCGAACGGGGGGTCGGGGGCCCAGATGCCCACCATCCACGAACCCTCCTGCGCCGAGCCGCCCTGGCCCTTCTCGAACTCGCCCCACTTGCCGTAGGGCGAAGCACCCGACGTGATCAGGTCGACCCAGAACTGCAGCGCCTTCTTGCCCTGCGGGGTGTTGAACGCCGCCGCCGTGTTGTCGGAGTTGAGGAACTCGCCGCCGGCCTGCCACAGGTTCACCTGGAAGTTCCAGGTGAGGCCCTCGCCGTTGTCGCCGGCCTGGGTGAACAGGTCGTAGCCCGGCTTGCCCGTCTTCTCCTTGATCTGCTTGGCGTCGGTCATCAGCTCCTCCCACGTCGTGGGCGGCTTCTCCGGGTCGAGGCCCGCCTGCTTGAACAGCGTCTTGTTGTACATGTAGGCGAGGTTGTTGGCGGAGACAGGCACCGACACCTGCTTGCCGTCGATGGTGCCGAAGGACGTCAGCGCGGGGTTGATGTCGGAGATGACGTCCGAAGGGAGCAGCCCCTTCAGGTCGGCGAGGGTGCCGATCTGGTTGATCTGGGGCACCCAGACGAGGTCGCCGATGGCGATGTCGGGCAGCGTCTTCGAGGTCGCTGACGCCCGCAGCTTGGTGAGGAAGTCGGCGTTGGGAACCATCGACGTCGTGATCGTGGTCTCGGGATGCGCCGTCGCGTACTCCTTGACCATGGCGTCGAAGGTGTCGGCGTTGGCGCCGTCCCAGTAGTGCCAGATGGTGATCTGTGCCGGGGCGGCGCTGGCGGGCGCGCTCGAATCGGTACCCTGCGACGGCTGTGTCGGCGCGGTGCTCGCGCCGGGGCTGGTGCTGCAGCCCGCGAGCGCCAGGAGGCCTGCCATGCCGAGCGCGGCAAGCCGGGAGTGACTGTGCATCACTGTTCCTTTCGGGTGTTGGCGCTCATCGTTGCGCCGTTGGTGGTGGTTGTGGTGGAGGACGGCTGGAACTGGAACCAGCTCGTGCTGTTGGGTGGGAGAACCGTGTCGTCGCCGGCGATCGAGGTGCAGAGCACCCGCCGGCCGAGCCGCCAGGACGTGGGCACCGTCACGGGCTCGCCCGAGAAGTTCACGACGCAGGCGCCGTGGCCGCGGGTGAACGCGAGGAGCTGGTCGGCGGGGGCTTCCAGCCAGCGCAGCTCGGGATCGGACCCGAACGTCGCCCTGCGGCTGCGCAGGAGATGGCGGTAGACGGCGAGCGTGGAGTGCGGGTCGGCGTCCTGCGACTCCCGGGCGTAACCGGCGAACCAGGCGGGCTGCGGCAGCCAGGACGGGGAGCCGCCGTCAGGGCCGAACCCGAGCGTCGTCCCGGTGGCCGTCCAGGGCAGGGGGACGCGGCAGCCGTCCCTGCCGAGTTCGGCGCCCGCCGAACGCAGCCAGATCGGGTCCTGTCGTGCCTCGTCGGGCAGGTCGAAGACCTCCGGGAGCCCGAGTTCCTCGCCCTGGTAGAGGAAGGCCGAACCCGGCAGGGCGAGCAGCAGGCCGGCCGCAGCCTTCGCGCGCTCGGTGCCGAGGGTGAGGTCGGCGGGTCCCCGCCGTCGGGCGGCCGAGATCATGTCGGTGGGCGGTGGCGCGTCCAGCGACTGTTCCTGTCCGTAGCGGGTGACGGCCCGGTGGACGTCATGGTTGGCGAGCGTCCAGGCGGGGGCCTTGCCCGCCACCCGCAGGCCGGTGTCGATCGCCGCGCGCATGCGCCCGGCGTCCCACGGCTGGATCAGCAGGCCGAAGTCGAAGGCCTGGTGCAGTTCGTCGGGGCGGAGGTAGGCCGCCAGCAGTTCCTGGGACGGCAGCCACACCTCGCCGACGAAGTACTTGCCCGTGGGGTAGGAGTCGCCGACCTTGCGCCAGGCGCGGTAGATGCCGTGGACTTCGGGCTGGTCCCACATCGAGTGGTTGTGGCCGCCGTCGACGTGGTCGGGCAGGTCGGCCGCCTTCACGTTGCCGTGTGCGACATCGATGCGGAAGCCGTCCACCCCGTGGCCGAACCAGAACCGCAGGATGTCGTCGAACTCGGCCGCCACCTCCGGGTTGCGCCAGTTGAGGTCGGGCTGGGAGGGGTCGAACGCGTGGAAGTACCACTGGCCGTCGGGCGTGGGGACGCGGGTCCAGGCCGGGCCGCCGAAGACGCTCTCCCAGTTGTTGGGCGGCAGTTCGCCCTGAGCTCCCCGGCCATCGCGGAACAGGAAGCGGGCGCGTTCGGGGCTGCCGGGCCCGGCGGCGAGGGCGGCGCGGAACCACTCGTGGTCGCTGGAGCAGTGGTTGGCCACCATGTCCATGAGCACCTGGAGCC